>CAXEWB010000039.1:0-5367 GCA_963999835.1 uncultured Cellvibrionales bacterium
ACGTCTGGATTGACGACCTTGATCACGTTGTTTTCTGACTTTTTCAAGTTGTTTTTGTATTGATTTTATTCGCTCTCGAACCATTCGTCGGTCCGATTCCAACTGTGTCTCACCTGGTCCTCTTAGACCAATGCCCCCCTTCTGTCGCTCGAGGTGAGTCCAACCCCTAACCAAGCGTGTAGATAGGTGATGTAACTGAGCCAACTCCACTTGTAATTTACCCTCGTGAGTACGCGCACGCATGGCGAAAATATCTAGTATCAAGCCAGTTCTATCTAATACACGACAACCCAAACTAGCCTCAATATTTCGCTCTTGGCTGGGGGATAGGTTATGGTTAAAGATAACGAGCTCAGCAGATTGTTCTTTGACAACCTTGGATAGTTCATCTAACTTGCCCACACCTATAAAAAACTTCGCATGTGGAGCTTGACGAGACCCAGTAATTAGGGCGACTGGCTCACCCCCTGCAGACCTAACTAACTCCTTGAATTCACCTACCTCTTCAGGTTCAGATTCACATCTGAGATTGAGGTGAACAAGCACAGCGCGTTCACCAAAATCAGGGCGTTCAAAGAATAAAGCCACCTTATTTAGTAATTTTCTTCACTAAAATTGCCGCTGTCATCACTGATATGGTTACTGGTCTGCCCTGCAGGCGCATTACCTGCACTAAAGTTAACCACCTTTGAGGGTACTATGGTAGAAATTGCATGTTTGTATACCATTTGGGTAACTGTATTTTTTAGCATAACCACAAACTGATCAAATGAGTCAATTTGACCCTGTAATTTGATTCCGTTGACCAAGAAAACAGAAACCGGAACTCGCTCTTTTCTGAGAGTGTTTAGAAAGGGGTCTTGTATGTTTTGCCCTTTAGACATAGGGAAATTTCCTCAAATTGAATATTCAATAAATGTTACATTTTTTAGCAATCATTCGCTAAGAATGGTATTGCGTAATAGTCGATTATACTAACTATGCTATACAGTATAGTACATTGGGACGGATCATAACGTTTTCAAGAAAATTTCGCACAGATTTATTCTACTTCGGTAACTTCCCTCGCTGTCTATTTTAATTTTCTGAGCATTTGTCCAACTTCTAAGCCAAGTCTGCTGTCTCTTAGCTAATTGTCGTGTAGCAATCACTGCTCGCTCAATAGCTTCATTCAAATGACACTGACCATCAAAATAATCCCACAACTGGCGATAGCCCACCGAGCGAATGGCCGGCATAGTTGCATTAAGATCCCCTCTATCAAACATGGCCCTTACTTCAGCCTCAAAACCACGTTCCATCATGGAAAGAAATCTCTTCTCGATTCGGTGATGCAATAATTTGCGATCCTCAGGCATTAGGGCAAACTGCTTAATATTATAGGCATCTTCAACACCATCCTGAGACTTTTTCTGCAATTCAGACAGTGGAATACCCGTTAATCTATAAACTTCGACAGCACGCTGTATGCGCTGCGAGTGGTTGGGGTGCAAACGACTGGCTGTGAGCGGATCGATTGCCTGTAACTCGCGGTGCAGGCTGGGCCAACCTTCACTGTCTGCCTGGCGTTGAATTTGATCGCGAATCTCCACATCAGCATGGGGTAATTCAGCGAGTCCTTCCAAAAGCACTTTAAAATATAGCATGCTTCCACCAACCAGCAATGGTACTCTATTTTTGGCAACTATGTCGGCCATTTCACGCTTAGCATCATGGGCAAATTGTGCTGCACTGTATGACTGCGCTGGATCACAAAAACTGATCAAACGGTGAGGTGCTAAGGCAAGTATTTGCGCACTGGGTTTGGCGGTTCCTATATCCATACCTCGGTAGATCTGTGCTGAGTCAACATTAATTATTTCAACTGGCAGATGCTCTCGCAGAGCAACCGCTAGGTCAGTTTTACCGGTTGCAGTAGGCCCCATTAAAAAAATAGCTCGAGGCTTTTTGGATAGCTGATTATTCAATGTAGACTTACCTGCCGCGCAGAAATAGCTTGTCTAGCTGATCGAGAGTCAGTTGAGTATATGTTGGTCTCCCATGATTACATTGGCCGCTACGCTCTGTGACTTCCATATCGCGCAGTAATGCATTCATTTCAGGAAGAGTAAGCTTGCGATTTGCGCGCACTGAACCATGACAAGCCATGGTAGAGAGAATCTCATTGATATGATTATGTATACGCGCTGAAGAGCCCTGTTGCAAAATATCGGAAATCACATCTCGTAATAGTGACTCAACGAGAGAACCACTCAAAATTGCAGGTATTTGCCGAACAATAATGCTTTCATCGGCAACGCGCTCCACAACAAAGCCCAAACGAGTAAATACATCTGGATACTGTTCGACACAAATGGCCTCTCGCTGACTCATTTTTATACTTTCTGGAACCAACAGGGGCTGCGAGGCCATACTCTCTGCCTCAAAATTAGTCTTTAAGCGCTCATAGGTGATGCGCTCATGAGCTGCATGCATGTCCACAACAATTAGGCCCTGAGTATTTTCAGCAAGAATATAGATACCTCTCAGTTGCGCAATAGCAAATCCTAGCGGTGGAGTGCTCTGCTGAGCCTGCATTGCATCAGCCCCATAGAGCGCCTGATAAGCTTGCATAGGTGCATGCTCTGATTCTTTAAAACCTGATTGAAAGCTATGCCCAGCCGCATTCATTGGCGAACCCATTGGCAAACCCATAGCCACTTGCATTGGCTCATTAACCACATGGGCTTGACGATCCATAAACTGGCCTGACTGAAGATGGTCCTGAGGCCGGTCTTGCGCTAGTGCCTTCTGCAGAGTACTAGATACAAAGCCATGAATCGTTCTGCTGTTACGGAAACGCACTTCATGTTTGGTGGGGTGAACATTGACATCAACTTCCAAAGGATCAACCTCCAGAAATAAGACGAAGGCTGGATGACGACCATGATGTAAAACATCATGATAAGCCTGTCGCACTGCATGCGAGACAACTTTATCTCGAATATTGCGACCGTTGACAAAGAAATGTTGCAGATCTGCCTGACTTCTGGAAAAGGTCGGTAGGCCTATCCAGCCCCAGAGACGTATAGCTAGCCGTTCGTTATCAATATACAGTGCCTGTTGCATAAATGAACTGCCACAGATGTCAGCGACGCGCTTTTCCTGCTCAGTCAGAGAGAGTGCCGGCATTAAATTTAAATTGGTACGTTGATTGTGTCGCAGACTGAAGGCAACATCCATGCGACTGAGCGCCAACTTTTTCGCATAGTCATCAATGCGGTTGTATTCGGTCGTCTCCGTCCTCAGAAACTTTCGCCGAGCGGGCGTATTAAAAAATAAATCGCGAACTTCAACACTGGTTCCTTTTGGATGAGCCGCTGGCTCTACATCCACTTCTCCATCCCTGCCCGCAGAGATTGCTTTCCAGCCCTGATTAACACCGCTATTTGAAGTAAGGCTCAAACGAGATACAGACGCAATACTCGCGAGAGCCTCTCCCCGAAAACCCAGAGTAGCAACGGACTCAAGATCATCAAGATCAGAAATCTTACTAGTGGCATGACGACTCAGCGCCAGCGGTATATCTGCTTGCTCAATACCCTGACCGTCATCACGAACACGCAACAATTTAACGCCTCCCTGCTCAATCTCCATATCAATGCGCTTTGCTCCGGCATCCAAGCTATTTTCAACCAGCTCCTTTAATACAGAAGCAGGTCGCTCAACCACTTCACCAGCTGCAATCTGGTTGGCCAACTGAGGACTTAGCTTGCGAATACTAGGCATTCTAAATGACCTATCAAAAGCGTTTGTTAACGAACGGGAATATGCAACTCCTGCCCCACCTGAATGGCGCTGGATGATAATTTATTGTAGCTTAAAATCCTGCTCACTGAGGTATTATGTCGAGCAGCAATTTCTGACAGCGTATCACCTCTGGCTACAAGATATGTGCGAGTTTTGCCGCTGACAGCACTGGCCAGCAACGTGCCATCCGGAGGGTTATCATGGTAGTATTGCACTAGGCCAATGTAGATCGCTTTGGCCATTTTCTTTTGATAAGTCGCATTGCTGAGCAAACGAGCTTCACTAGGGTTAGAGATAAAGCCTGTCTCAATGAGAAGCGAGGGTATATCGAGAGATTTCAGCACCAGAAAGCTAGCCTGCTCAACTTTCTTCTTGTGCAAGCGCGCCACAGTACCCATATTTCTCAGTACATATTCACCGGCATTTAAACTACTTCGAAGCGTTGAGTTCATCGAGAGATCAACCAGAACGCCTGCCAATAAATTATCTTTGTTGTCCAATTCAAGTGTACTAGAACCACCTATTAGATCGGCCTCATTTTCCTTTTTTGCCAAATATCTAGCGATTTCACTGGTTGCCCCCGTGTTAGACAATGCATAGACCGACGCTCCATTAACCCGAGAATCTGTAAATGCGTCAGCATGTATAGAAACAAAGAAATCTGCACGGCTATCTCGAGCTAGCTGAGTGCGTTTACGATGAGCCAGATAATAATCGCTTTTTCGAATTAACAGACCATCAAAATAGGGATCCTTATCAAGCAAGGTTTCGATGCGTTGAGCAATTTGCAGTACAACTCGCTTCTCTTGAATCTTTTTTGGACCCAAAGCTCCGGGATCTATACCACCATGACCTGCATCAACTGCGATAATTATCTTACGGCCGGACTCCTTAATTACATCTTCAACAGAGCGACTAACGGGCGGTTTTGACTCCACAATCTCAGGAACTTTCTCGACAACTTCAGGAACTTTCTCGACAACTTCAAGGACTTTCTCGACAATTTCGGGTACTCTCTCGACAATTTCGGGTACTTTCTCAATGACTTCAGGAATTTTATCGAGACTTTTGACTACTCTATCTACCAAATCAACAACCAGACGATCACCGTATTTACCATTGGGAACTAGAACAAAGTGTTTGTAATCAGTTGATACAGCTAGATCTAGTACGATCCTTAGATCCCTTTTTTTCCTAATTCCAGAGCGAATTTTAACAATGGGTGTTTTGGATAAATTTAAATTATCAAATGAAGTACGCAGGGACGAATCAGCAATATCGATTACCAATCGCTCAGGATTCTGCAGGGGAAATATCTCGTAATCAATAGGGTCGCCGAGATCTAAAACTAGTCGTGTGTGATCTGGACCTCGCCACAATCGTACCGACTCTATGTCAGCTGCATAAACCTCAGCAGCAAACAACAAAAGCAGTAATAAATAACTAAGAATAAAACGAGACGTTGATTTTATTTTGTTTATCGTCATTTTTGTAAAATCCAAAATACTGCAAAGTATCAAAGATACCATTTTAAACCTTAAGACTGACTACTGGGAACTCATACCCTCCAACAATACT
>CAXEWB010000040.1:0-5481 GCA_963999835.1 uncultured Cellvibrionales bacterium
AGTGCGCAGGCGGTGCTGTATACCGAGATGATTACCACGGGGGCGATTATACATGGCGATGCCCAGCGTCATTTGCAGATGCATCAGGCGGAGCAACCAGTGGCATTGCAGTTGGGGGGCAGTGACCCCATTGATTTAGCCAAAGCGTGCAAAATTGCCAGCGCCTATGACTATAATGAAATAAATCTAAATTGTGGCTGCCCCAGTGATCGGGTGCAGAATGGTATGTTTGGTGCGGTGATGATGAAGCATGCTGAGACCACCGCCAACTGTGTGAAGGCGATGGTAGAGGCTGTAGATTTACCAATAACGGTTAAGCATCGTATTGGTGTGGATGATTTTGATTCTTATGAGTTTCTCTGTGATTTTGTCGGTACGGTTGCCAGTAAGGGATGTAATACCTTTTTGGTGCATGCGCGCAAGGCCTGGTTAAAAGGGCTTAGCCCAAAACAGAACCGCGAAATCCCCGAACTGAATTATGATCGGGTTTATCAGTTAAAACGCGACTTTCCGCAACTTGAAATTGTGATTAATGGCGGTATTACCACACTGGAGCAGGCTCAACAGCACCTTGAGCATATCGATGGGGTGATGATAGGTCGCGAGGCCTATACTAATCCCTATTTGTTGGCCACAGTGGATCAGCAGATATATGGCAGTGCTGAAGCGATTAAAAGTCGTGAACAAATTGCTGAGGAATTTGTAAAATATGCACAAAATGAACTATCACAGCAGACCAGACTCCAATCTATGGTACGGCATATACTGGGGCTTTTTCATGCTATGCCTGGTGCACGCCAATTTAGACGACATATCAGCGAAAATGCCTATAAAGCTGATGCAACGGTCGATGTGCTGATTGAGGCATTGGCTAAAATAACAGGAAAAACTGCTTTATGACCAACAAAAGTAAACTTGCCCAACTAAAAGAAATGACCACTGTGGTGGCTGATACGGGTGATTTTGATGCTATCGCTCAGTATTCACCGGAAGATGCAACCACTAACCCATCGCTACTGCTGAAAGCCGCGCAAATGCCAGCGTATCGGCAGTTAGTTGATGAGGTCATTAAGTCAGTGACCCATGGCAAGCTATCCTCAGATGAGCAGTTGTCCGCCTGTACCGACAAGTTAGCGGTGCGCTTTGGGGAAAAGATTTTAGAGGTGATTCCGGGTCGAGTCTCCACGGAGGTCGATGCGCGACTTTCCTTTGATACCGAGGGCTCTGTAGCTAAAGCACGACAGTTAATTAATCTGTATGAGCAAGCGGGTATCGGCAAGGAGCGGGTACTGATTAAAATGGCTTCTACCTGGGAGGGTATCCGCGCTGCTGAGCAACTGGAAAAGGAAGGTATCAACTGTAACCTTACCCTACTCTTTTGCTTTACTCAGGCGGTGGCGGCTGCTGAAGCAGGCGCTTATTTGATCTCGCCTTTTGTGGGCCGTATTCTCGATTGGTATAAGGCGTCGACAGGGCTAAGCGATTATGCCCCTGCGGATGATCCCGGTGTGCAATCGGTCACGCGCATTTATAATTACTACAAGCAGTTGGGTTATAACACGGTGGTAATGGGTGCCAGCTTTAGAAACACCGATGAGATTACCGAGTTGGCCGGTTGTGATCGCTTAACCATCAGCCCGCAACTTTTGCAGGCCTTGGATGAGGACATTGGCACACTGGAACGTAAATTGGACCCTAACAATACGGGACCCAGAGACAACTACAGAATGGGTGGTGAGAATCATTTCCGCTTTGAATTGAATGACAGTGCAATGGCCACTGAGAAGTTAGCCGAGGGTATTCGTAGTTTTGTTACCGACCAAATCAAACTTGAGACTTGGTTGAGAGATATAACCTAACCGTTACAGAACCTAATAATGCTAGATAAAATAAAACAGCTATTTGCTAAAAATACAGATACTAATGAGCAGGATCGGGTCGCCTCTGAGCATTTGGCGACAGCGGCACTATTAATAGAAGTGATGATTATTGATGGCAATCTGGATGATCAGGAACTGCAGTCAATTAGTCAAACATTGTGCGATATACTGGATCTAGCGGCATCACAGGTCGATGAGTTAATTGCACTGTCCCGCGAGGAGGTGGCTGAAGCGACCTCTCTCTATCAATTTACTCGAGAAATTAATAACCATTTTGATCTTGAGGGGAAAATGAAACTGTTAACCTCAATGTGGCGCGTGGCCTATGCCGATGGGCATTTGGATAAGCATGAGGAGGGCATTATTCGCCGTGTGGCAGACTTACTGCATATCCGCCATAACGAGTATATCCGCTGTAAATTAGAGGCTAGAGACTAGCTGTACAAGCTTGCACCAAAACGTTGGTGCTAGATCGGCTTTAATCCAGAATCAACACCGGCATTTTGCCCGCGATGACGCAGATAGTGATCCATCAAGGTAATGGCTAGCATGGCCTCGGCTATGGGCACCGCCCGAATACCCACACAGGGATCGTGACGGCCTTTGGTGACGACTTCGGCAGACTGTCCTGAGGTATCTATGGACTGACCGGGAATACGTACACTGGATGTGGGCTTTAAGGCTAAATGGGCGACAATATCCTGCCCTGAGGAAATACCCCCTAATACACCACCGGCGTTATTGGAGAGAAATCCCTCAGGTGATAGTTCATCGCGGTGTTCTGTGCCCTTTTGAGATACCACATTAAAACCATCTCCCAATTCAACACCTTTTACCGCATTAATGCCCATCATGGCGTGAGCTATATCGGCATCTAGTCGATCAAAGATGGGCTCTCCCAAGCCAACCGGCACACCACGTGCGACAACGCTGACTTTAGCACCCACAGAGTTGCCCTCTTTGCTCAGGGCTTGCATATAGGTCTCCAATTCAGGCACTTTGTTGGCATCGGGGAAAAAGAATGGATTGGTTTCTATTTGCGCCTGATCAAATGCCTCGGCTTTGATGGGGCCCAACTGGGATACATAGCCAAATATTTCCACACCCAGTTGCTCGCGCAAGTATTTTTTAGCAATGCCCCCTGCGGCTACGCGCATGGCGGTTTCACGGGCGGAACTGCGCCCTCCTCCACGGTAATCTCTCTGACCGTATTTTTGGTGGTAGGTATAGTCGGCATGGGCAGGACGAAATAAGTCCTTGATATTGCTGTAGTCTTTGGATTTTTGATCTTTATTATGGATGATCATACCTATGGCTGTGCCAGTGGTTTTACCCTCAAACACACCTGAGAGAATTTGCACCTCGTCATCCTCACGGCGCTGGGTGGTATACCTCGATTGCCCGGGTTTGCGACGGTTTAGATCAGGCTGTAGATCGGCAGCACTAATTTCCAACCCTGGAGGGCAGCCATCGACA
This sequence comes from uncultured Cellvibrionales bacterium, assembly GCA_963999835.1. Taxonomy (GTDB): domain Bacteria; phylum Pseudomonadota; class Gammaproteobacteria; order Pseudomonadales; family Porticoccaceae; genus HTCC2207. The sequence continues at coordinate 3,357 of CAXEWB010000040.1, forward strand.
ATACAGCCAATCGCTGGCCCGTGGCTTTCGCCAAAGCTGGTGACGGTAAACAGTTTTCCTATGCTATTGCCGGCCATTGTTTTGATTCTTGTATAAAGTATTGGAAGCGATTATACGCAAATTAGTTGGGGTTTTCAGAAATTAGTGCAGACTGCTGGTGCTAGTTAAAGATATGGTTGTACTGCGCTAGCTGCTCGCGGGTGAGTACAAAAACTCCCTGCCCGCCCTGCTCAAACTCCAGCCATGTGAAGGGCACCTCTGGGAATAACTGTTCCAGAGCCAATGCAGAGTTACCCACTTCCACCACCAAGATACCTTCATCAGAGAGATACTGGGTTGCCTGTTTTAAAAGTCTGCGCGTAACGTCCAGCCCATCTGTACCTGATGCCAAAGCGAGTGTTGGCTCATGGTTATATTCCTCAGGCATACTAGCTAGATCTTGGGCATCGACATAGGGCGGATTACTGACAATCAGATCGAAACTATGAGTATGCTCTGAATGAAAATTTTCAAATAGATCTGACTGTAAGACCGTCACTCTATCCGCCACATCATGTTGATCTACATTTATTTGCGCTACCGCCAGTGCATCGGGGCAAATATCACTGAGGACTACTTTGGCCTGTTCAAAAGCATAGGAACAGGCAATCCCTATACAGCCACTTCCCGTACAGAGATCTAATATCTGGCTTGGAGATGAGAGACACCAAGGCTGAAATTGGTTGTAAATTAACTCTGCTATCGGCGAGCGAGGGATAATAACTCGTTGATCGACATAAAACGGCAGGGAGCAAAACCATGCTTGACCGGTTAGATAAGGAGCAGGAAGGCGCTCCTCAACTCGGCGTTGAAACAGGCTCTGTATACAGGTGACTTGATCATCTGACACTGGCCTGTCCAGCAGTGACCGATCTGCATCAGGCGGCAAGCCAAGTTCATGACATAGCAAATAAACTGCCTCATCCCAAGCATTGTCCGTGCCATGACCAAAATAGACTTGCTTGCTTTCAAATAGGGCGACACCCTGATCGAGCATAGTGGCAATGGTTTGAGTCGGTTTTGACATTCTAGGCGCTCTGAATTCTGGGTTCTTTGAATTGTCTATGCAGCTTGATTTACAAACATTTTACCCTGCAAACTGGTAATGGTCTGCACTTTATTGGAGAATGCTTGTTTAGCAATGATGGTCCTAAGTTAAGATTCTTCTCCGAGTATTAAAAGAGAACTAAAATAAGGAAAAAAAATGGAAGATCAGTTTTTAAAGATTATCGAATCCACTGGAGAGGACACCCAGCGACCTGGCTTATTGGATACGCCCCAACGGGCCGCAAAAGCCTTCGAGTACCTCACTAGCGGCTATGCCATGGATCTGGATAAGGTCATTAATAACGCTCTTTTTCCATCGGATTCAGAAGAGATGGTGATTGTTAAAGACATTGAACTTTTTTCTCTGTGCGAACATCACCTATTGCCCTTTATTGGTAAATGCCATGTTGCTTATATACCTAATGGTCAAGTGCTAGGCCTATCTAAGGTGGCTCGAGTGGTTGACATGTATGCCCGCAGATTGCAAATTCAGGAAGCCTTAGCTCAGCAGGTCGCTTCAACTATTCAGCAAGTGACCAATGCGCAGGGCGTGGGCGTTATCGTTGAAGCCAAGCATATGTGTATGATGATGCGAGGCGTTGAGAAGCAGAACTCCTCTATGAAGACTTCGGCCATGCTGGGAACATTTCGCTCTCACCAGTCGACGCGTAATGAATTTTTAACTCTATTGAGCCAATAATTCAATTAGGCCCAGTGCATCTTAATTATACTGACTAGGAGGCTAAAAGACTCTGTGCTTCTTGGGCAACCTGCTCTGCCTGATCCTCAAGGTGGAGATGATGCGACCCTGGCAGAGTGATAACTTGCATTTGCGGGATCCAAGTCAGCATTTCTGGCTCTAAATAACTAGCTGGAACCTCAGTTTTCTCAGCCCGTATAAGTTTTACCGGGCAAGTAATAGCATGACAAAAACTTTTCAACTGCTCAGGTGTAAATTTAACCATAGAGGCTGCTTTTAAGCGCTGGTCATTGCTCCAGAAAAAGCTGCCATCCTGCTCGACAATACCGCGCTCGGCAA
>CAXEWB010000041.1:0-5464 GCA_963999835.1 uncultured Cellvibrionales bacterium
ACCGGCACGGGAATTCGCAAAGACATTCTTTTTACGCAGGTCATAAAGACCAATCAAGGAGGTAATCACAGCATCCATAATGCCCTCGGGGATCTCCAACCCATCGGCATACAAAATAGCTGGATTGGTCATTAGATGTCCCACATTGCGGACAAACATTAGACTTCGCCCATGCAAACTTAACTCGGAACCATCAGGACTAGTAACTAGTCGATCTGCATTCATTTTGCGGATAAACTCACTATCTCCTCTCCGCACTGTCTCCTCAAGATCGCCTTTATTCAAGCCCAGCCAATTTCGGTAAGCGAGAGCCTTGTCATCAGCATCTACTGCGGCGACCGAATCCTCACAGTCCATAATTGTGGTCAGAGCCGCTTCCAGCATAATATCTTTGACTCCCGCAGGGTCTGAGGCACCTATGATATGTTCTTTATCTACTTTAATTTCTATATGTAAACTATTGTTTTTTAACAGAATAGATGATGGATTTGAAGTATCACCAGAGTAGCCAACGAACTGTTTATCATTATTCAAACCTACCCTAGATCCATCGGAGAGAGTTGCTTGAAGTTGCCTGTCATTGATTGAGTAGATCACTACATCTGTGTGAGAGGCATGGTTTAATGGGGCAGCTTGATCCAGGAAAGCTCGCCCATAATCAATTACTTTCTGCCCTCTTATTGGATTATAGGCACCTGACTGTTCTGCACCGCCCTGCTCTGAAATAACATCATTGCCATAAAGAGCATCATAGAGACTGCCCCAGCGCGCATTGACAGCATTTAATGCAAATCGGGCATTCATGATTGGAACCACTAACTGTGGTCCAGCCTGAAGCGCAACCTCTTCATCAACATTTAGCGGATTTATTTGAAAATCATCCACATCGGGCAATAAGTAACCAATACTAATTAAAAAGTTTTTGTAATCGTCATCATTAAAATCATCTTGATGGGAGCAATGCCACTGGTCTATCTGCGCTTGAAATTTGTCTCGCTTTTCAAGAAGAGCTCTATTTTGTGGAGCGAACTCATAGATAATAGCAGCGAAGTCCTGCCAAAATTGGTCAGGCTCTATATTTAGTCCTGGACAGATATCTTCATTAACTAATTTATAAATAACCTCTGCAATCTGAATGTTAGATTGTTCTATATAGTTGACCATGCGAGCCTCTCTCTATGATTCTTACACACCAAGAGTCTATCGCTTAGAGTACTATTTGTATAGTGAATGATTTTTATCTCTAGTATTTTTAAAATTAATAAAGGTTTTAGCCGGCAACCCCATGGCTAATGATTTCTTCTGAGGCAGACCTTATCAGTTGTCGCATCCACTTGTGACCAAGATCATATTGCAACAGAGGGCTCCAGACCATTTTTAAACGCATTTTAGGGATATCAAAGGGCGGCCGTAAAACAACTACATCATCTTTATTTGAGATTGTCTGAACTGTCAAACTAGGCAGAGTAACGATTAAATCCTGTTGTGTCGCCAATCTGACGGCCGCTTGGTAATGTCGGGTGAAGACACCAATAGAGCGTTTTTTACCCAACTTGCTCAATGCCTCATCAACCCAGCCCAGACGCTGGACATCATCTGGCGTCATGCCCACACCAACACCCATACCCGTCTTACTTACCCATACATGATTACTGTTTAAATAGGTATCTAAATTCCAATTATCTTTCACTGGATTAGTAGCACTCACAACGCAAGAAAAACTATCTTCCCACAAATGGATTTGATGGAAAGACTGAGGCAATGTATCGAACCTATTGATCACAAGATCAACTTTGCCATTCTCTACATCATGGAAATTTACATCACTCGGCGTCAAAACATCAATGCAAACGCCCGGAGCTAACTGTCTTATGCATTTAAGAAGGGTTGGCAACAGTGTACATTCAGTATAATCACTCGCCATAATACGAAAAATTCGGTCTGATTCTGTTGGATTAAACTCAGCCTTTGGCAATATCACTTCTTCGGCTGCGATCAATACATTGCGCACGAGAGGCTGTAACTCCATCGCTCTAGCTGTTGCCACCATACCACTGCTGGTTCTGACTAATAGAGGATCGGTAAACAGATCTCTCAATCGTCGCAGACTATTTGACATGGCAGGCTGACTAATACCCAATTCCTCTGCGGCACGTGTGACATTGCATTCACGCAGCAGTACGTCTAAGTAAACAAGTAAATTCAAATCAATCCTTGAAATATTCATATTACAAATACCCGAGATCAAAAGTATAAATTAGATAAATAATCCTATGATACCTAAAATCTTCTTTCAGTCAATGTTCAAACCTATTTCAGAACATAGGCCAATTATTGAAAGAAAATAGTCAAGTTAGAGAGGACAACATGACCAGATACACTCAGGAACAGCAAAAAGTTTCATCAGTACTGCAGAGTAACACTGCAACGTGGGGAGCAATAAATCCCGAGTATGCAACCAGAATGCGTCTACAGAATCGCTTCCAAACAGGTCTTGATATTGCTCGCTACACTGCGTCAATCATGCGAAAAGACATTGAGGAGTATGATGCAGACTCGTCAAAATACACGCAATCTCTGGGTTGCTGGCATGGCTTTATTGGACAGCAGAAGATGATTGCTATAAAAAAGCATCATGGCACAACAGATAAACGATACCTCTACTTGTCGGGCTGGATGATCGCTGCTCTGCGCTCAGAATTTGGCCCTCTCCCAGACCAGTCTATGCATGAAAAGACATCAGTAGCTGGGCTTATAGAAGAACTTTATACATTTTTGCGACAAGCGGACGCTAAGGTTCTAGGTGAATTATTTAATGACTTAGATGCAGCTCGTGCTTCTGGTAATACGGTAGCTGAAAAAGCTGCTCAGAAAGCCATTGATAACTTTGAAACACACATTGTTCCTATTATCGCTGACATAGATGCCGGCTTTGGAAATGAAGAAGCCACCTATCTACTTGCCAAGCGCATGATTGAAGCAGGGGCTTGCTGTATACAAATTGAGAATCAAGTTTCCGATGCAAAACAGTGTGGTCACCAAGATGGCAAGGTCACAGTGCCCCACGAAGATTTTCTGGCCAAAATCAATGCTGTTCGCTATGCCTTCCTCGAGCTAGGCGTTGACGATGGCGTCATAGTAGCCCGCACTGATAGCTTGGGTGCTGGCCTGACTCAAAAAATACCCGTTTCCAGAGAGCCCGGCGATCTATCATCGCAATACAATGCCTTTCTTGAAACCACTCCTATCAATTCTGTAGATGAAATTGGCGAGGGCGAAACCGCTATAAAGCTCAATGGCAAGCTTGTGAAACCCACGCGGCTTCAAAATGGTCTTTATAAATTCAAATCGGGTACTGGAGAGGCACGTTGTGTTCTCGACTGTATCACTAGCTTGCAAAACGGTGCTGACTTGCTATGGATTGAAACAGAGAAGCCCCATGTAGGACAGATTGGCGCAATGGTTGACGAGATACGTAAGGTTATTCCTAATGCGAAATTGGTTTACAACAACTCTCCCTCGTTTAACTGGACTCTCAATTTTAGACAACAGGTCTATGATACCTGGAATGATGAGGGTCGAGATTTGTCAGATTACGACCGAGAAAGTCTAATGAGCGAGGACTATGATAGCTCTGAACTTGCCCTTGAGGCAGATCAAAAAATCAAGAGTTTTCAAGCTGATGCGTCAAGAGAGGCTGGCATATTCCATCATTTGATTACTCTTCCAACATACCATACCGCTGCCCTCTCGACAGATAATCTAGCGAAAGGTTACTTTGGCGAGGAAGGCATGTTGGCCTATGTTGCCGGTGTACAGCGCAAAGAGATAAGACAGGGAATTGCCTGTGTCAAACATCAAGCCATGGCTGGCTCAAATATGGGCGATGACCACAAAGAGTATTTTTCTGGTGATCAGGCATTAAAAGCCTCTGGCAAGGACAATACTATGAATCAGTTCAGTTGAAATTGACAATAAGTCAATAACACCCCCCTATAAGCGGAGTTCTACTCCGCTTTTTTTAAAATTAAAGGCATATAAAGCCCGCAAAGTTGATATAATCTCATACTAGGTGATGTAATTAACTGGTTACCCTTCGAGTTAAAGTATATTGACTACAAAATTCCTCGGTAAAAATCTCTCAGGATCCTACACTATACCGTCGGGGATAGTGACGACAGCAACGTCAATCATTCAATATGTGATTGATCAAATGCCTCAAATTGGGGTCATCACGACTAAAAGCGTTGGCCTCACACCCCGATCTGGAAATCGTGAACCTGTTTACAGCCAATATGCGCCTGGGTGCTTTGTCAATGCCGTTGGTTTGACCAATCCAGGCGCTGAAACTGCTGCAGCTTTGATGAGTGAACTGCAAATTCCTGAAGATCGATTTTTATTAACGTCAATTTTTGCAGCCAGTGTGGATGAGTTTGTTGAGGTTGCGAAGATTATGCGGCAAGTTTCAAACGGTCTCGAACTAAACTTATCCTGCCCCCACGCATCCGGTTATGGTATGGCAATGGGTCAAGATCCCGAGTTAGTCGAAAAGATAACTGCAGCAGTCAAATCGGCAGTCGATATCCCAGTCATTCCAAAATTAACGCCCAATACACAGGATATAGCTGAAATAGCTCAAGCCGCTATTGCAGGTGGTGCCGATGCTCTGAGCGCAATCAATACAGTAGGTCCCGGCTATACGGCAGCTCATGGGCATAATATATTGAGCAATGGTTCTGGTGGTATGTCAGGCAAGGGAATTCTACCTATCACTCTGAAGAGTATACGTGAAATTCGGCAAGTAAGTGATATCCCCCTTATTGGCTGCGGAGGCATCAGCAGTGCAGCTGATGTTAGACAAACGTTCGATGCCGGTGCCTCAATTGTTGGCGTGGGATCGGCGCTAACAGGCATGACTTCAACTGAAATTGGCAGCTACTTTCGTCAACTAGAGAGCGATATTAGCCACAATACCGATCTCGCCGAAAGCCATATCCGCTATGATTTAGATATGGACTTTAGGCCCGTCGTGTTAACTGAAAATAAGACAATATGTGACGATATATGCCTGTTAACATTTGATCGCAAAATAAATATACAAGCGGGAGAATTTGTTTTTCTGTGGATACCAGGCGTTGGTGAAAAGCCCTTCTCAGCACTTACCGATGATCCCTTTACTCTGGCTGTTATTGATGTGGGTCAATTTACCCATGCCTTAATGGATCTAAAAGTTGGCACAGAGGTATATGTTCGCGGCCCTCATGGCATTCCGGCTCAACCCCCCGAGGGTGCTAAAATTATGGCTGTTGCTGGCGGAACGGGCCTTGCGGCGGTGTATCAACTTGCACGGGATTTTGGTAATGCTGAAATTTTCACAGGTGCTCGTACCGCCAATCGACACTACTTTTTAGAGGAATGCAAGGAGATTGCTACAGTTCATGTAGCAACTGATGACGGAAGCATG
>CAXEWB010000042.1:0-5333 GCA_963999835.1 uncultured Cellvibrionales bacterium
ATTTCCCCCATCAAACCAATCCTGAAAATCGATAGTTGGCTCCTTTGGATCATCTACCATACGTTGTCGCCCCCAGTGTGTTAGTCTAGCAAAGTACCATCTGCATTATAGCGCATTCCTGTAGGCACTTGGGGGTCGGGTTTTTCAGCAGTTTTCGTGCCTGGTTTTGTGCCATTTAAGCTAAATACGTAGGCAATAACTTGGGCCACTGCATGGTAAAGAGCTTCGGGTACCGACTGATTGATCTCAGTCGTGAAATACAGCGCCCTTGCCAATGAGGGGGATGAGAATATGGTCACACCAGACTGAGTCGCCTTGTCTCTGATATTTTCAGCAATAAAGTCAACACCTTTTGCAACTAGCACCGGTGCACTATCGCTAGATGGATCATAACTTAGAGCCACGGCAAAATGTTCGGGGTTAACAATCACCACATCAGCTTCAGCCACTGCCTCCAACATAGAACCCAGTGCCATCTCTCGTTGCTTTCGGCGAATCTGTGCTTTGACCTCAGGCCGACCCTCAGTGTCTTTGAGTTCATCCTTGACTTCCTGTTTAGTCATGCGAACTTTCTTATTAAATTCATGGATTTGATAAGGAATGTCAATCGCAGCTGCGATAATTAAGGTCAGGGTTACCAGAATCGTTCCCCGTGCAATCATCTCTCCTGCTGAGGCCATTGCCGGTTCGATGGTCATAAAGCCAAGCTGGGTTATAGCGGCAAAGCTCTGGCTGACCACAAGATACAAGACCAATCCCACTAGGGAAAATTTTGTCAGTGCCTTGATCAGATCGACAATTGCCTTAAGTCCAAACATACGCTTAAAGCCCTGTAGGGGGCTGATTTTGCTTAACTTAGGCGCGAGGGACTTCATTGAAAATAAGTACCCTCCAATCATGCCCGCCGATGCTAGAGCAATGGCAACGGTAAACAAAAAAAGTGGTGTCAGTACAAGCATGCTCTTTAATGCATGACTGCCAAATGTTGCCGGTAGCAGATTATCGGAAAATATAGCCTTGCGATCAAAGATAAAGCCGGAGGAGAATGACTCACTGAGTCCGGTCATTAGGTAGTCGCCAAACAGGTACATAAAACTGGCGGCGCCAATCATCATTGCGGCGACTGAGAGCTCCTGTGAGCGTGCGACTTGCCCGTCTTCCTGAGCCTTCTCCAGCCGTTTGGCCGTGGGTTCTTCGGTGCGTTCTTGGGTGGTATCCTGTTCTGCCATCAGCTGACTCCTAGCACCTGACCCAAGGTCTCAAATCCTTGTCGCCATAACCACTGAATGCGAAATCCAATTGAAGACATTGACATTGATAACAGCAAAATACCCGCCAATATCATGGCTGGAAAACCCACCGCAAAGATATTGAGAGCCGGCGCAGCACGGGTTATAACCCCCAGACCTATATTGATAAATAATAAAGCCACCAATATTGGCAGTGCCAGAAGAACGCCACCCAAAAATACCATAGCACTCCATTTAATGACTAGATCAAAGAGCGCCGACAACTCAATCACAGCGCCAATTGGCACTATAGTAAAACTTTCGAGGAGCATGGAAATGACAATAATATGCCCCCCCAAACCAAGAAATATAAGCGTTGAGCAAATAAGCAAAAACTGTGCGATAACCGGCACATTACCCATATTGGGATCTACCATGTTGGCCATGCTAAGCCCCATTGATGCTGAAATCGCTTGACCCCCAACGACCAGTGCCCCGTTAATTACCTGCAGTATCAAACCCATTAATACACCGATAAAAACCTGAACAAATAGCTCTCTCAAACCTGCAGCAGACACGGGGTCAACTGTTGGCCAATCGGTGAGTGGATAGATCATCCAGGTAAGCGCTAAGGCAAGCAGTATTCGTATGCGAACACTGACTGCCCTGAGGGAAAAAAAAGGCGCTGCAATAAGAAATGCCGATAGTCTGACCATCGGCCATAGCATGTTGTAAAAGCGCTCGACAACGTCGGCGACCAACAGCTCCATCAGCCGAATAGCGCCGGAATGCGCTCAAAAATTCGTGCAAAAAAATCGACCATTACGGCAATTTGCCAACCGCCAAAGATAACTAGCGCCAGCACCATAAAGGCCAGTTTTGGAATAAAACTCAAGGTCATCTCTTGAATAGATGTGGCAGCTTGCAGGATACCCACCAACAGGCCCACAATAAGTGCCATACCTAGTAGGGGAGCAGCTACTTTGACCCCAATCCACAGAGCTTCACGACCTAAATCTATAACCTGTGCAACATCCATAAAGGTATCTCCTATAAAACCGCAAAGCTAGAGGCCAGCGATCCCATAATTAGGGTCCAGCCGTCCACTAAAACAAACAACATCAGTTTAAAGGGCATAGAAATCATCATCGGCGATAACATCATCATACCCATCGACATCAAAACACTGGCTACTACCAGATCAATGACCACAAAGGGAATATAAATAAGGAAACCAATAGCGAACGCACTTTTTAACTCTGAGGTGATAAATGCGGGAACCAGAGTAGCAAAGGGTACATCGGCCGGATCTGTGATTTCACTGTTGCCGGCTATCTCGGTAAACATGGCGATATCTGTTTCACGGGTTTGATTGAGCATAAAGGTGCGTAGGGGCTGTTGAGCGGTTTCAATTGCAGTTTGCAGACTCATTTGATCTTGATAATAAGGGGTAATGGCCTCGTCATACACCGCCGATAAAACCGGTGACATAATAAAAATGGTTAGAAAAAGAGCCAGGCCCAACAGGACCTGGTTAGGGGGAGTTTGCGCCGTGCCCAGTGCCTGTCTTAGCAGGGACAAGACGATGATAATACGCACAAATGAGGTCATCATAAGCAGTAGCGATGGCAACAGTGTCAGTACTGTCATCAACGCCAAAAGCTGTAGGGTCAAGCTATACTGAACCTCGCCATCAGCGCCACTAGTCATGTTGACAATAGGCAATCCCTCCTGGGCCGAGGTAACGCCTGACAGCAGAATTAATAGCAGGGCAATAAACAGTCTAAAAGCAGGCATAGTTTGAATATTTTTGCAGGGCAGCATTTACTTTTTCCGTCCCTTGACCGTTGCCATAAGGGCGTCCTTAAAGCTCTCTATTTTGCCCTCTGACGTTTGTGCTGGTTGCGCCTCTTCATCGAGTTCATTGTCATCCCGCTGCCATTCGCCTAAACGAGTGATACCCTGAGGCGATACGCCTACAAGTATTTCTTGCCCTCTGACCGCAACCAGCAATAATTTCTGACGTGCTCCGAGACTGTGAACATCGACAATTTTGATGCGCTTTGTTGCGCCTACAGGGTAATTCGATCCCAAGCGCTTGAGTAAGAAAAGGGTGGCAATCAGTAATACAATGACAAACAGAAAAGAGCCTGTCATGGTAAGCCACTCGGTCCAACTCAATTCGCCCGCCATGTTAGCCTCTAGAGGTTTTTGACGCGGTCCGCTGTAGGAACCACGCTGGTCAAACGAACACCGTAGCGCTCGTTGACTAGTACCACTTCGCCCTGAGCAACAAGTGTATTGTTGACTAGAAGATCTAGGGGTTCTCCTGCCAATCGATCCAGCTCAACAACACTGCCTTGGGTCAGCCTCATTAGGTCACGAATTTTAAGTTTGGTTCGTCCGACTTCAACCGAGATGGTTACAGGAATATTCTGTAATACATCTGCATTAATCTTGCCGTCTTCACCAGCCTCTAGAGGGGCCGTTGTTTCCTCGATATCCGCCCCATCTTTAACTGCTTCTGTGTCTGTTTCTGCCATAACTTAGTCTCGCTATATTAATCTTCTTAGTTAAAAAACTCTATTTATTAGGCGATAAAGACTTTGTAATCTTCACCGCCATGTTGGTTCCATCACTGCCTACATCGGCATCGAATACCGGCACATCATTGACAAAGATACGCGCGTTATCTGCCTGTTTTATATAAATAACGTCATCTTTGCGCAGCGCCTCAAATTGCTTCAGTGTGGTTTCTATATCAGTTAATTTGACTTTCAAATCCAGCTCTGAGTCTAGCGCTGCGGCATGTAGATCGCTGCTCCACACCTTGTCTGACATATCATTGCCATCTCCCGTCTGAACCCTTCCTCTTAAGAGTTCCCGCAAGGGTTTAAGGGAACTGTAGGGATAGATAAGATCAATGCTGCCGGAGGAGCCTTCAGCCAATTCGGACATAAATCTGCTGACTACGACTAAGTCATTCTCATCAGCAATCTGCGCAAATTGTGGGTTAATCTCAGAGCCTACGTGCTCACAGTCTATCTTTAATATGGGTGCCCAGGCCTCTTGCAGAGAACCAAACAATACATCCATCATGATTTTGATAATGCTCGACTCAGTAGGGGTGAACAGCCTTCCCGATGGTAGACTGTCCATGGCATTACCAAAGCCGCCAAAGAAGTTGTCTAGTGACGAGAAGATGATTGACGGCTCAATCACCACCATAGAATAACCTCGCAGAGGATTCAGTCTGATAGTGTTGACCGCCAAGGGGGGAGCTAGATCCTTGAGATAATCACCAAATTTAATTATCTCTACTTCAGCCATATTAATTTTTGGCGTGGTTCGCAGAACCTCTAGAAGACCCAGCCTAAACTGCCTCACAAAGCGCTCATTAATCATATCAACAGCACTGACATTGATGCCCAATGAGAAATCCTCATTGGTCAAATCATGCTTGACTGCTTCCGCTCCAGTATTAATACCAGTGTCAGTCTCGATACTGCCATCTTCAATGCCGGCAGTGAGTGCTCCCAACTCCTCTGGTGTTAACAAACTCTCTTGGTCAGACATTACGATCCTCTAAACTTTACATTGGGTTACTTAACTGTGACTTATTGAGCCACTGTTTATTGAACGACGAATTCAGTCAAATAAACTTGTTCAATACCGCCGAAGTCTTCCAGTGCTTCCAGCTCAGCATTCATTACTACTTTAAATTCTTCAGCCAAATTAATCCTGAACTCAGGATCAGCTAAATCCGCCTCTGTCTGTTGCGACATAACCATCAACATCACATTTCGCAAGGCAAATACATGCTTTTCAACATTTGTCACAACGCGGTCATCGTAGTGGGTCATGATAGCTACTGAGGCCTGCATTACTTTGCGCGAATTAGCAACATTACTGGTTAATTCTTTCTCCAATTGGTAATAGGATTGTTGGAATTTCGACAACTCTGGACTGTCTAGTTGAACTTTTTCTGGCGCCGCTACGGCCTCAGCAGCTTGGGCCTCTAGCTCAGCAAGGGCTGCCTCAGCATCCTCTTCCCTCTCTGCATCAAAGAAACCTGATGCAAACAATGTTGCGGCTATAGTTATA
>CAXEWB010000043.1:0-6022 GCA_963999835.1 uncultured Cellvibrionales bacterium
ACCAGGCCTCTTTGTGGTCTAAATTCTCTTTTCTCTGATTGATACCAAAGACAGTATTGGCTTCTAAGTTACCCATGGTAACATCGAAGGTCAAACTGGATCTAAACTCCATAATTTCAGCATCGGGGTAGAGTGCAGTAAAGCCCCAACTTTGGTATTTCGTATGGTCAAGATAATCATAGAAAAATTGATTTTTCCACACCATACCACTGTCTAGGGTTGTGACGGTATCAAAGTATGCCGTTCTAGCGGTAGTATCAGCAAAATCCAGTGAATCAATAAACGTCGTGCGATGATCGATTTTGGCCTCGCCAACATTGGTGATGGGATTTGCTGGACTGAATGCGCACACATCTTTAGTCACACCATTAAAGGTGAAAGTGAGACCCGAACCAGTGGAAGGCGCACACCAGGTGGTAACCCCACTGAAAGAGTTATTGATACCGGGCAAAAAGGGCGCACTGTTGTTAATGAATCCTGATTCATCAGGCGTTAGTCTGTCTGCCCCAATTGTGCTACCGCCATTGATTGCTGAGGGTGTTCCAGTTATGTAGGTACCATTGTCTACTAAGTCCTGGGTCACTCGCGTCCAGCCAGGCACCTGAATACTGTCAGTTGTCTGATGTTGGATACCAAACTCAATGGTAGTGCTATCGCTTATATCCACATCAAATGCCATTTGTACCAACTCGCTGCTGGGATTATAGCCGTGGTAAAAGGATCCAGAGTCTTCAACTTCAGCAAACAGATACATACCGGCCTGTTTGTCAGCGATAGTAAATGGTGTGCCAAATTCAGCAGAGGCAATTTTTTGATCATAGCTACCTAAGGTAACATCGACGCGCCCTGTGGATTCAGTGATGTATTTAGCGGTGCCACTTTTGGCCGTTTTAGGTGAGTAGTTAAGCTGTCCACCGACACTACCACTGCCATACAGCGGTGATACCGGCCCACGGAGTACTTCTAGGGATTGTGCACCGCGAACAATTGTGTTGAACGCCCCTGGGTTGTTGATACGGCGGAATCCGCGGAAGTAGTTGTCTGCCGGCTCCCCGCGTATGTCCATGGATCCCTTGATACCAAAAAATGAGCTAGTAAATGCGCCGGGTGTTACCCGAACAACATCATCGACACTTCGCAGACCATAGGCTTTAATTAGATCTGCACTCACTTCGGTGACGGAACGTGGTGTTTCTAGCAGTGGCATACTCAAGCCAAAGGAACCTTCAGAGGGTTCGCTAGGCAAAAGAGATAGATCATCACTGACCTCATTGACAGTAAAATCCTCTAATTCTGTTACATCTTCGCCAGAGGTAGCTTCTTGAGCGATGGCCCATGGGGTTGCAAAGCTCCATGCAGCCAAGCATGCGAAGAGCACATTTGATCGATTGAGTTTCATAGGTTTATCTCCAGTTAGTAGAAATACATCAGTATTGAAATCTTATAACGGTAGCGCCCACTTGTTCATTGCCGGTCGCACCCATATAAGGCAGAACGCAATTTCTATACCAAAATTGTAGTTAGGTTAAATCGATCTCTATAACTTATTGAAAATAATTAGTTTTTTAGTTGATAGCTGAGTATTCTCAACCTATTTCTCTAGCTTATACTGAAGATCAGAGGTCGTTATTTTGGGCAAGTTTGAGTCTTTGCAACTCTAAATGCACCTCAATGATGCGATAATAGGCGTAGTAGAGGTCTATTTTTCTGTGACGCTAACTCGACGCTTCACTGTGTCAGCGATAATGGCAATAAGTGCGCCAGTGGCCACGGGAAAATTGAGGATGATAGTGAGATAAGTCGGCACACTGACCTCAGCATCTGACAACAGTCCGGAAATACTCTGCAACAGGAACGCACCTAAAGAGGCAATCGATAATACTACGATACCCCCGATACCAGTGTTATTTCTGACCACGCTAAAACCAGTAAGGGCTATCAGAACAAACAGACAGCTGGCTGCACTGTATAAAACGCTACTTGGAATTTGCATAAACAACAGACCCACAAAAGGGATAGAGCCAAAAATAATGAGTAGCCCTGCAAGTGCTATACCAACACGGCGGCTGGCAATCCTAGTGATACGGATAACAGCATTATTCTGACTAAAGGTAGTGTTAGGAAATGCTCCCAAGCATGAAGCTATAATGGTATTTAAGCCATCGGCCATCACACCTCCGCGCAGACGACGAACATACGTAGGACCTTTTATAGGTTGCTCTGAGACGATTGATGTTGCGGTGATATCGCCAATACTTTCGGTGAGTGATACCAGAAAAATGGGCAATAGTAACAATAGAATAAATGGGTCAAAGCTCAGTGAAAAACGTAAGGGTACAATCAAGAAAATTGCCTCACCAGACGCCACTACTGGCTGCCAAAGATCATTGTAAAGCAACGCCACTAGAGTACCAATCAATAGTCCAGCGGGCATACTGATTAAGCGCAACCAGGGTTGTTTACTGGTGCTTAACAGGGCAATAATAGCGACAGTGATAAGTGCTTCCAGCACAATGATGCCTCGAAACGCAGAATCAACCTTGTCAAAGCTATTTGAGATGTTACCTAGTGCCGAAATAAGCAGGGTGATACCCAATAGAAAGATCGTTGTTCCAGTCACCGTTGGGGTGATAATCCGTTGGAATTTGTCCAGATAAAAACTGGCTAATATCACTATAAATCCACCCACGGCACAGGTGCCCAGCAGTGTACCCATCAGCTCATGAGGGGGCGTACCAGCAGGAAGAATTGAGGCTGCGTAAGCCATGGGGCTAACAAAAACAAAACTGGTGCCCTGCACTGCCAGTAGACCCGACCCCACTGCGCCAAAGCGATACACTTGTATAAAGGTAGCTAGACCTGAGACAACCAGGGATGCATTGATAACGTAAGCGGTGGATGCACTATCGAGATTGAGAATGCTAGCCAGTAAAAGGGGCGCGGCGAGAATACTGGCGATCATAGCCAGCAAATGTGCCAGCGCGGCGATTAGGGTGTAGAGTGCATTGGGTTGTTCGTCGAGACTGAAAAGCAGCTCCCGCGACTGCGAAAAATGGCGATCCGTCATGCTTGGGAAATTCCTTGAGCTAATTGATTACCCCAATTAGATTAAAATATCATTGATAATAGAGTCAACTTTAAAACCAAAATCTTAATTGATCTATAAGATTTGGACTCTGTGTGCTTTGCCCACGTAGAACTATGCGCTGGGACACAAACAGTGCACTCGCACCAAGTTGATCCAGAAAGGTAGATAGTTGCACCAAAAAAATACTCACTTCTATTGGTCTGCCAATCTCATCATCATGGTTACATCATGAGTCCAACTTTTTCAGATAAAACTTATTTCCACCATCAATCCCGCTATTAAGTTGTGTAAGGCTATGGTTTTTTATAACACTGAGGCTATTTACAGGTGATCTCATACGTTAAATCTTAACTGCATACTTTACTCAAGCTTATTACAATTTTGGCACATATTTTGCTCTAACAAATAATGTTACGGTAGGTTTAAGTCAAATACTAACATTGGATTTAATTAGATTGTATTTACTCACACTCTCAAACGAACACTTTACAGGACATATGACTCTGCAAAACGCTCGCCCTTTTGCGTCTTCGTCGGAGCTATCCTTATCATTCCTACTTTCGCATCTTACCCCTGTTGCTCATCCCTTAACAAAGGGTGAACCAGCATTTGGCTGACAATAAATTTTAAGCACAGTGCAAGAAATACTTAGGAGTTTACATGTACACTGAATGGAAAAAATTTGTAATGCTCGTTGCCAGTTTGATCATACCCTCACTTGGTCATTCCATCGAACAGGTAGTTGACGTACAGGTGTCTACAGATCGAGCTGCTGCCTCTAGCCAGCAGCGCATCGATAACTATAACGACCAGACTAGCGCTGCTCTGCGCTCTTACAGATCAGCGATACAACGGGCTGAGAGCTTGACCGTCTATAACCGACAGCTACAACGACTGATTGAATCACAAAAGAGTGAAATTGACTCTGTCAAACGTCAAACTGAGGAAATTGAGTCTATTGAGACGGGCGTACTGCCCTTTATGCTCGAAATGGTGGGTATGCTTGAGCAAATGGTTGATGCTGATGTTCCATTTCTTCGGGAAGAAAGGAATGCGCGCGTCGACAACCTTAGTGCGCTCGTCGACAGAGCCGATGTGACGGTTGGTGAAAAGTACCGTCGAATTATGGAAGCCTATATGATCGAAGCTGATTATGGTCGAACCATTGAGGCATACCGAGGGGAGCTGGCCATAGGATCATTAGTCCGTTCAGTTGACTTCTTACGCATCGGTCGCATCGGTTTATACTATCAAACCTTGGATGGATCAGAGACCGGATCCTGGAGCAAAGTCAACAACGAATGGCAGATGCTGCCAAGCAAATTCCGACGTACTGTTCGCGATGGTATGAGAATTGCGCGCAAACAGGCGCCACCCACCTTGCTTCAATTGCCATTTAGCGCACCGGAGGTCACACAATGAAAGGCTTAAAACGACCACTTCCATGGATCCTTAGTTTATCCCTAAGTCTAACTATAGGTCTATGTGGCAACGCTGCCGCCCAAGATGACCTCGTCGATTTATTGCGCAAAGTGCAGGACAATAACACCGCAGAGGCAAAGCGCAATAGTGAGCGAGAGCAACGTTTTAGCGCTCAGGCTACACAACAAAAAACTCTGTTACGAGAAGCTGAGGCTGAGGTAGCCCGTCAGGAACGTTTGCGTGAACAATTAAAATCCAAGTTTGATGCCAACGAAGCCTTGCTGGGCGAACTGCAACTCCTTCTTGATAAACGAGTTGGTGATCTCGGCGAACTGTTTGGCGTATTTAGACAGATGGCCGACGATACTCAGACCATATTATTTGACTCGCTCATTACGTTGGAGAATCCTCAGCGCAAAACTCTGGTGTCGAGTCTCGCTGAGAGCACTGAGGTGCCAACTATACCTCAAATGCGTGACCTTTGGCGCCTGCTTATTGAAGAGTCTGCAAGGTCTGGACAGCTAAGTCGTTTTGAAACTGAAGTGGTTGCACCTGATGGCGAGAGATACGCTGCGCAAGTGACGCGTATCGGCACATTCAATGCTATCAGTGGCGACAACTACCTCAATTATTTGTCAGAGAGTGATCAGTTAATTGAACTTCCCAGACAACCCGCAGGGCATGTGCGTGATTCCGCTGACGATCTGAGCGATGCAGAACCCGGTGAGCAAGTCGGGTTCTACATAGATCCCTCCCGAGGTGCCCTGCTCGGATTATTAGTCCAATCGCCCAGTCTTGGGGAGCGAATAGAACAGGGTAAGGTGGTTGGGTACGCGATTATTATAGTCGGACTGATTGGTATGCTCATCGTCTGCCAGCGAGCTGTATTACTTGCGCGCCTAAGAGTGCGCATGGACAATCAGCTGAAGGACCTAGATACACCAAGAGCCGATAACCCATTGGGTCGAATTCTGCAGGCTTACTATGAGAACAAACACCTCAATCTGGAAACCATCAAAAACCGCATCGAAGAAATAATCTTCACCGATGTTGCCGAAGCCAAAAAAGGACTGCAAGTGATCAAGGTACTCGCCGCCGTCGCACCCTTAATGGGACTACTGGGAACTGTGACTGGTATGATTGGTACCTTCCAAGCCATCACCCTGTTTGGCACGGGTGACCCAAAGTTAATGGCTGGAGGAATTTCTCAGGCCTTGATTACCACAGTGCTCGGTCTCTGTGCTGCCATACCCTTACTGCTCAGCCACAGTTTACTGTCGAGCCAAGTGACTGTAATCACCAAGTCGATTGGTGAACAGTTCCTGTCTGTTGTGGCAGAAAAAGCACATTCAGATGCCACATTAAAAGAGTGACGGCATGATGGATACTGTTATTGTGCTACGTGACTTTATGGCCAAGGGTGGGTATGTGCTCTATGCCATCCTGCTGCTGGCTATTTGCCTGTGGTGGCTTATATTGGATCGTTACTGCTATTTCTACCGTGAGCACGCA
>CAXEWB010000044.1:0-2468 GCA_963999835.1 uncultured Cellvibrionales bacterium
GTCACCTGTCAGGGTGGCGATTATACGAAACAGGTTTATTCCCAGTTGCGCCATAGCGGTTGGCAGGGTTACTGGATTGATGCCGCCTCAGCTTTGCGCATGCAAAGTAACTCTATTGTGGTATTAGACCCTGTTAATCAATCGGTGATTGAGGCGGGCCTAGCCAGTGGTGTAAAAGATTATATTGGTGGAAACTGTACAGTGAGTCTTATGTTGATGGCTCTCGGGGGTCTTTTCAATGCCAATTTAGTGGAGTGGGCCAGCTCCATGACCTACCAAGCTGCCTCTGGTGCCGGGGCAAAGAATATGCGCGAGTTAATTAGCCAAATGGGTGTAATTGAGGATGCTGTGGCTCACGATTTGGCTAATCCTGCTTCAGCAATTCTGGATATTGATCGCAAAGTGACTGAGACCCTGCGCAGTGATGGTTTTCCGGTGGACAATTGGGCCTATCCATTGGCGGGTAGTCTGCAACCCTATATTGACACTCAACTGCCAAATGGGCAAAGTCGCGAAGAGTGGAAGAATCAAGCGGAAACGAACAAGATATTGGGTCGAGAGTCCAATCCAATTCCTCTGGATGGTCTCTGCGTTCGCATTGGTGCTATGCGCTGTCACAGCCAAGCCTTGACCATTAAGCTCAATCAAGATGTGCCCATGGATGAAATTGAATCCATGCTCAGCGAAGCCAATCAATGGGTGCAAATGGTGGAAAATACTAAGGAAGACTCAGTTAGATATCTGACCCCGGCAGCTGTTACGGGTGGCTTGCAGGTACCTGTGGGGCGCTTGCGCAAAATGAATATGGGTGATCAGTATTTATCAGCCTTCACTGTTGGCGATCAGTTGCTCTGGGGTGCCGCGGAACCGTTGCGAAGAATGCTGAGAATCTTAATTGAACAGTAATTGCTCGCGAGCTGTATAATTTCTAGGTATGCACAAAGGCTGGCAACTCGCTTCTGAATTTACCCTTTTTAGTTTAAGCTAAATAGGCTTAATTAACAGGGTCCTTCGATCAGGAAAGGTGATGAGAGATTCAACAGTGTCTAGTCCAATAGCAAAAAGGGTCACTTCACATCTTATTGCCATAAGGTATTTCCTTTTACTTGCTCTCAGCTTGGGTTGCTATGGCGTAAAGGCATTTAGCCCGGGTGAATTAAAAATACTCTCATCGGGTCAGCAGCCCCTGAAAGCTGAAATCTTGATGCCACGCTCCTCTCAGGCTAACCCAGACGATATTCTGGCTATTGCTTTGGCCTCTCCAACAACCTACGCTCAAGCAGGTTTGCAATACAGCGATTACCTTAATCAGCTAAAACTGCTTGCTTTGCCAATTGGTGGAGGCTTATTAATTCAAATCTCTGCATCTCAACCCGTAGAGACCAGGATTGATCTGTTGCTGGAGTTCACCACCTCAGCGCAACAATATGTTCAATTTTACAGTCTTGAAAGTTCTGTCCCTGCTAATCAAATAACTGAACAGCGCTTAATTAAGAGTTCCAGCAACAATAATCAAGGGCAAAATGTACGCACCCATAGAGTAGTGCAGGGAGATACCCTATGGAACATTGCAAAGCGATTGCGCCCTGAGGAAATGACAGTGGCAGAAACAATGAACAAACTGTTCTCTGCTAACCCTGATGCCTTTCAAAATGGCGATAGCACCCAGATTAAACTGGGTTATTTACTTAACTTTAGTTATTCCTCAGATTCAAGTATTCAGGATGACAGCAGAGAAATTCTTCCTAGTCAATTGATGATTATTCCTAGAGTAGACGTAAAGACCGATAAGGTTAACACTGTTGTCGAAACACCTTTGTCCATAGTCTCAGTTACTGACAACACAAATAATGAAGAAGCATTGCAGGAAATTTTGCAAGAGCTGGAAAAAGAAATTGATCAGCAAGCGCAGTCAGTAGCTTCAACTGAGGGTTCCTCTACGGCTATTTCGCCGCAACAGGAAGACGATCAGGCCAATGATCAGGTATTCGTACAGTCAAATGCTCTAGAGGCTTTCGCTGAGGACAGTGCGCCCCTAACCAAAAATCAGTCTATCATTCAATCTGCTCAAGAATACTTACAGCTTGTTGTAAAGCTCTTTGAGCGCTTTAAAGCTATGCTAGATTGGCATTTTGTCTATGATCCCGCAGACGATTACAGGCAGTTCATAACTTTGCCATGGCTAGGAGGTGGTCTACTGTTCCTAGCCTTTATTATTCTGCTTATAAAATCACTCTTTAAATCGCGCTTAAAGAAAAACAACCAGCACTCTGAAAACCCAACCTCGGATACTCAAGCCGATGTTGATCTGCCCCTAGAACCATTATTTGATAATGAATCAGATGCTTGTGTTGACAAGAAAAGTCAGTCTTTAGATGACACTGCAACAACGTCTGATAATGGTGGGGTAGAAGATACAGAAAAACTCAACTATGGCTCTGGTGGCGATAACCTCGATGGACAGGCTA
>CAXEWB010000045.1:0-2156 GCA_963999835.1 uncultured Cellvibrionales bacterium
CCATAAAATCCCTTTTATGCGACTGAAAATCCCACGTTAAGCAAAATGACTACAAGCTAATAATAGAACAATTTTATAGTGCTTGCTGTAATAAACTAGGAATCAACCCATACTTCTCGCACTGGCTCACCAAAGTCGTCGTAGACGATTTTCTTTTTCGGCTTTGGAGTTGGTTGTTTTGGCTTGAGGGGCTGTTTATTTTTTTTCTTGCGACTATCAAGTTTAGATACAACATCATTTAGGTAGGTTCTAGTTTTCACTGAAGATGGGCTGACAAAAACGGATCTACTTCTTGGCTGATCCGCAGGTTCACCAGTCTCTCCGCGATCGCAGTGCTGTATCTTCCCTCCTTTAGACAGAAATTCTTTGGTTTTACTCTGCAGTTCTTTGCGCAGTGTTTTTTTTGAGGGGCCAATAATCACAATACCAAGCCAGATAAAGAAAGTGGTGCTTGCAGTTTACCAAACAATATAGGATTTTTATGCCAACAGTATGTAGCTGTGACAGAAGATTGCCTTGGACAAATTGATAGTCTAACCATCATTTTCAACAAATTGACGCTCTGCCAATTTGATCCCCAAGCGCTTGGCAATAACGCCAGGCAACACCAATAGGGCTGGCGTTAGCAACAGGGTCATGATAGTGGACAGTAGAAGTCCATTGACAACAGCACTCGCCATGGGTTGCCACCAACCCACAACCATACTGCCGTATTCAATCTTACGGTTCAGTATGTCTACACTGTAACCTGAGGCCAATGGCAACAAACCTGCAATGGTAGTGACTGTGGTCAACATCACCGGTCTAAATCGCGACTGTGCCGCTCTATAGGCCGCTTCCGCTGAATTAATATCCCTTTGATTGCGTCGAATATAATTGTAGCTATCAATTAATACAATGTTGTTGTTAACCACAATACCAGCTAGCGCCACAATACCAACACCGGTCAAGATAGTACTAAAGGGCGTCTGAGAAATTAAAAGGCCTATTAATACACCGGCAGTGGATATAACCACAGAGAATAAAATAATCAGTGCTTGGTAGTAGCTGTTAAATTGCGCTACCAATAGAATCAGCATCAATCCCATAGCCAAAGTAAAGGCCGTAGAAAGGAAAGCCGCGGACTCAGCTTGCTCTTCGTTAGCCCCGCGGAACTGAATATTGACCAATGGATCAATCTCTTGTGTACTCAACCATTGGTTGATTTGCTTAACTTGATTATCGGTTATATAGCCATCTTCTGAATTAGCAAATATAAATGTCGATTCCACCATATTAATACGCTGGATAGTATCAACGCGAGGTCTGGCAACGCGTTCACTAAAACTACCGATCGCAACTGGACCATTAAATGTGTTAACTTTTAAACTGTCCAGTGATTGTAATTTGCGATATTCAGAGGGGTAGCGCACGCGAATCTCAACCTCTTTATCGGCATCATCAGGACGAAACTCACCAATCACCATACCATTGGTCACCAATTGCACCATCTGTCCTAATGTAGCCACATTAACCCCCATGATAGCCGCCTGAGCACGGTCGATGACCATTTCCCACTGGATACCTGCTAGGGGCAGGGTATCCTCTAAATCTCTCACACCTGCAATATTTTCACTGATCCAATCGCGTATCATTACAACAGTTCTTTCTCTGGCCTGAGTATTATTAGATGACACTTGTATTTGGATATCCTTACCAACAGGTGGCCCCTCCTGCATTGCATCTGCCGTAACGTAAATTCCGGGAATATCTGCAGTCAATTCTCTTATGTGAGCAAATATTTCATTGCTCCCCCTATCGCGCTGAACCCGAGGTGTAAGTTCAACCAAAATCATGCTGATCTGATCACGGCTGGCATCCATCTGTCCGACCAATTGCCCGCCCTGAGTGGAGGAATAAATCTGACTTATGCCCTCTAAGGATGAGAATCTCCTCTCCACTTCCGCTGTAATCTGTCTTTGCTCTGCAATTGATAAATTGCCTTGGGCACGAATAATCACAGACCCAAACCGGTTTTCTAGTTGAGGAAAAAATTCCATACCTACGCCAAATTTTCCATAGGCTTGAAATACGCCAACTAACAGCAGTAGAACAATCCCTGTTACGATAATGGGCTTATTAATGGCGGGTCTTAGAAGTTTTAAATACAAATCTAA
>CAXEWB010000046.1:0-2259 GCA_963999835.1 uncultured Cellvibrionales bacterium
ATCCCCGTTCTCAGCGGTTGGCAGCTAGCAACTATGATCTCGCCGTTATTTGTTTATGTCCTTTTGACCAAAGTAAGTGGGATTGGTCTTCTGGAACAGCGTGGCTTGAGTAAATGGGGTAAAGACCCAGCCTACCAAGCCTACATAGAATCTACTCCTATACTTTTTCTAAAAAGACCTAAAGCAGTCTAGCTGTGTTCATTGAGGAAACCACCAATTTGGTCAAATGCCTGTTTTGCCTCAGGTAGCCGAGGATGGAATATATGCCACACATGGGGCATATGCATCCACAATTGCAGTCGTGCGTCAGTCCCTGCCTGAATGGCCTTATTGACGTAGCGGCGTGCATCATCTCGTAATATTTCATGCTCGCTAGCGTGAACTAAAATAGGTGGTAAGTTAGCTAGATCTCCGTGTAAAGGCGAAATATCTGGATGTTTAGCTCCGTACCCTGTTGACCAATAGACGCCTATTGACCACAGCATACGAGGAACCTTATTTAGCCTTCTATAAGGCGGTCCAAGCATCACATCATGATGGCTGTTACCTTTTATACTAGGATTGACCATGCGCATATCGGTTACAGGAGATAATGCGACTGCAGCATTGGGCACAGTGCGCTTTGAATCACGGATCCAACTAAGCAGTGATAGGGTTAAATTGCCACCCGCAGAGTCACCGGCAATAAAAACAGCTGAAGCGTGCTTATCCGCACCCTCAGGACTATGTTGCAATAACCAGTCATAGGCATCACGACAGTCCTCAATACCATCCTTCCTTTCGTTCTCTGGCAATAAGCGGTAGTCAACCGCCAATACAGCACAATTAGCCACTTGCGATAGACGACTGGTTATTACTCGGTGACTTCTTGGACTACCCACGCAGAAGGCTCCACCATGAATATAGAGCAGTCTGCGGCTGCAATCGACACTCGGGGCAAGAACCCACTCAGCATTGAGATTTTGATCCTGAACAGCCTCTATGGTTGACTTTATCTCAATATCATCAAAGAAGCTGTCTAGCGATTTGCGCAGATGATCCAAAAGTAACCTAAAAGGTAATCGGCGGATTTCGCCAACATCTCTTGAAATAGACGTTTTAATTAAGTCTAGTTGCGAGGATTCGCTGTTGGACGAAAAATATTGACCCTTGGGACTATCATACTGAGCAAGGATGTCCCTGCTCAGCAACAGATAGATAACTAAGGTTGCAGTAGCTACTAAAACCAGAACCCAGAGCATTAACCCGCGTAGTTTAACTGGCTAAACTTGCCTTGGTGGTAGTCACCATCACCAAAGGCTACATTGATGGTCATTAGGCGCTTAACATAATGCCCAACGTTTAATTCATCGGTCATACCAATACCGCCATGGATTTGAATGGCCTCTTCAGCAATCAACTTGCCATTTCGAGCGACCACCGCTTTTAAGGCATGTACAGCTTTAGCAAGGCCAACTTGATCCGTATTTCCCGATGCATAGTCATTAGCTTCGCAAAGGCCACGGTAAAGCATTGATTTACTCTGCTCATAGGCCATAAAGGTATCTACCATACGATGTTGCAACACCTGAAAAGAACTAATAGGTAAATCAAACTGCTTGCGTGTTTTTGTGTACTCCACAGTGGTAGTGTTTAACACTTCCATAATACCCAGCGCTTCAGCACACAGGCCCAAAAGAATAGGGGGCATTGCCTGATCGATTATATCCATGCCGGTCCCCGCATCACTTAGCAATTGGGACTCTGTCACCGCTACATCGTTAAAAACCACTGTAGCAGCAGACTGTCCATCCATAGTTTTGTAGGACTTTACCGTGACACCCGGGGCATCGGCATCGACGATAAATAAACTGATACCGGCGCGATCAAACTGATCACCGCTGGTTCGCACACTGACAATAAGCTTATTGGCACTGGCTGCGTTCTGCACCACGGTTTTTTCACCGTTGATTACATAGCCCTCACCCTTGGCCGTGGCTGTGGTCTTAATATCGGCAAGCTCGTACCTAGACTGCTGCTCGGTAAAAGCAAAGGTACCCAAACAGGCACCCTCAATAATGCTTGGAATAACCTCTTCTTTAACCTGCTCATTGGTTGAGGCGGAGAGAAGCCCGCCAAACACAACCACGGTTGAGACAAAGGGCTCAACAACGATAGCCTTGCCCAATTCTTCAGCAATAATGGCTGTATCTTCGACACTGCCACCAAAGCCACCGTAACGCTCATCAAAAGGTATAGATAGCCAACCCAGCTCAGCAA
>CAXEWB010000047.1:0-1870 GCA_963999835.1 uncultured Cellvibrionales bacterium
ACCTACATTTAGTGACTATGCTCCTGATACTAGCTAGATCATATTGTTTAACTCAGTATGCAATTTTTTGCATTGCTCAATGGGATACTCTTTTTAAACAGGGTATTTCATGACTGACAACACTACGATAACTATGATTACTGTCAATTCCATTTTTTACGCTCCCCATGAGAGCAGGATAAAATTCTTACTTAGAACATAGTAATTTTTCATACTGATATGATTATTGCCCCACCGAGATTTACCATAGACGATGATGCCCAAGGGGGAATTAATAATGGTTTTAATTTGCGATAAAGAGATCATCAAACAAGAAAATAAAGACTTTAAATATTCAAATAACAACTGTCGAGGGGACTATGAGCGTCAATTTTTATCCGTGAATCTTGCTTTTCTAGGCTAGAAACTTTTCATGAAAAGATTAATGTCTAGATTCGTCATTTTAAGTCCTTGGAGCGACCCAGCCCAAGATTAAAAATTGAATCTACATTGGTCTTGGGGCTCTTTAATACAAGGGTAATAGCAACCTCTTCTAAAGCCACCAGAACTCTAAATATAATTACTGCACGAAAAAATAACTCACCGCCCCACAGAATTAAGAAATAGTAGGCTGGGGCTATCAAAATAGCAGCAAGCTTTGCTCCA
The DNA here is from genome assembly GCA_963999835.1 of uncultured Cellvibrionales bacterium. Lineage (GTDB taxonomy): Bacteria > Pseudomonadota > Gammaproteobacteria > Pseudomonadales > Porticoccaceae > HTCC2207. The sequence goes on from CAXEWB010000047.1 coordinate 646, forward strand.
CGTGTATGATAACTTGGGTATGTGCCAAATCTGCTCAGAGCCAGTAGCAAAGGTAAAATATACGACAGCATAGCAGCAAACAAAAACCATGCCTGCTCATGAAAAATACTCGGCCAAATTAAATACAACCCCAGTATCATCGCCCCATAGGTCAAGATATCCCCCCAACTATCAAGCCTCGCACCCAATTCGCTAGTTTGTTGAAGTTTTCGCGCCATATACCCATCTAGCACGTCACTAACAAGTGACAGCGCTAGTAACACTAAAAATATCTTGCCGTACCCTGCAATTGCTAAACTGATCAATACTGGAACTAACGCCAGCCTGAATAAACTCAGCATATTGGGTATAGAGTAAAGGTTATTCATAGCCTGTAAATATGTGATTTTGATGTAATTTAAACAAAATGCTAGCCCAAACTAATAGTGATTTGATCCGAAAGCAAAACACAGCAAAAAAAGATAATCACTTAACTGGTTATGTTACGCTGTCGAACAGCTTCAAATAGGCACACCCCAGCTGCTACTGAGACATTCAAACTACTTACCTCGCCGGCCATGGGTAGCTTGCAGAGAAAATCACAGTGATTACGTGTCAACTGACGCATCCCGCTACCCTCTGATCCCATAACAATGACTACAGGCCCTGTGAGATCCAAGTCATAGAGCATTTTATTAGCATCATCTGAGGTGCCAACAACCCACAGGCCCTTCTGTTGTAATGTTTGCAATGTGCGAGCAAGGTTGGTGACGCTAACCAGAGGCACGGTATCTGCCGCACCAGAAGCCACTTTATAGACAACTGGTGTTAATCCAACTGCACTATCTTTAGGTACCACTAGCGCCTGCACACCAGCTGCATCTGCTGATCTTAGACATGCCCCAAGATTATGGGGATCTGTTACGCCATCTAGGACTAGCAGGAAACAATTTTGTGCATGCTTATCGACTAGCTCCATCAAAAATGTCTCATCATGAGTACTGCCCTCTTTGCACAGTGCGATGATCCCCTGATGCCGCCCCTCAACTAACGCATCTAACTGCTTGACCGTTGACCACTGAATACTGATGCCATGCTGTTTTGCTAAATTTAATATTTTTTGCAATCGAGCATCTTCACGGCCTCGCTGTACCTGTAGCTCAGTAACCCGCTGCGGCGATGATTTAATTATTGTATGGACAGCATGAATGCCAAAAACCCAGTTCAACTATGTTCTCCATTCACT
>CAXEWB010000048.1:0-1518 GCA_963999835.1 uncultured Cellvibrionales bacterium
AAATAGCAGATTTGTGTCAATCCCTAAAAACAGAGAATCCGCAGCAATCAGTCGCCATTTTGGTCCGCAATCGCAGTCATTTAAGGCAAATTGTGCCCGCACTAAAAAGCGCCCAACTGCACTGGGATGCCGTGGATATAGACCCTCTGGCTGATTTAATGCCGGTTATTGATATGATGTCACTGACCAGAGCGCTTCTATCTCCAGCCGATCGGGTCGCCTGGTTGGCCATCCTACGGGCGCCCTTTTCTGGTCTAGGATTGGCAGATTTACTGGCACTTGCTAACGCTAAGGGTCTTGCAGATGACAAGGCCAATAGCCCATCTGACAACAACTCTGATGGACATGCCCATAAAAAACAAAGGCCGAGCCCCATTTCAATTTTGCATAGGCTACAGCAGTGGCAAACAGACAGCACTGCCTTCCCTCAACTAACAGATCAAGGTAAGCAAATTCTCAGTCGCGTCGCACCTTTGCTGATACAGGCATGGGATAATCGCCACAAAGAAAATCTTCGTACAGTCGTGGAGCATCTGTGGGTCAACCTTGGAGGCCCAGCCACACTGATGGGCGATAGCGATATTACCGATATACGCACCTATCTCGATCTTCTGGAAAAATGGCAAGTTGCGGGCACTATTGAGGACTGGCCACAATTCCAAAAGGCCATTGAAAAACTATTTGGCTCACCCAGCAAGTACCGAGATGAGTCTGGCGCATCAACTAACCTGCAAATTATGACCATCCACAAGGCCAAGGGTTTGCAATTTGATCACGTTATCTTGCCCGGCCTAAACAAACCTCCTAGAGCCGACAGTAATCCACTACTTCGCTGGCAAGAGGAAGTTGATGAAGACAATAACCGCTCACTACTGATTGCTGCACTTGGGGCCCATGACGAAGACAATGACCCTCTCTATGCTTACTTAAAATACGAGCAGAGCGCCAGAACACAACTTGAAAATGCCCGTGTGCTGTATGTAGCAGCCACCAGAGCCGTTAGACAGCTCCATCTATTTGCTAGTGTTAAATCGACCAAAGACAGTTGGCAAAAGCCGGGTAAAACAACCCTATTAGCCGCCCTATGGCCCAGTTTAAAGCCCAATTTAGACGCCCTTTCAGAAAGTGATCAAAGGGCTGAGACCGATAATTGTATCTATCAAATTACACAATTACCCGAAGAGCAAAATCCTCAAGCCTCAAAACAAACTGCCCTACTTGGGGAAAATAGCCTGCGCAGACTTCCGCCCGCATTTAAAGCTGTGGCAATGCCAGACAATATGATGGGACTGGGCGTTGAAGATCAGCCAATCCACGAAATAGAACTGGAGAGCCTAGCCGATTTAGATACCACAGCACGGCATCAAGGCACTGCATTGCATAGAACCTTAAAACAAATAGCCACTGAGGGACTAGAAAACTGGCCCCTAGAACGGCGTAAGCAACTCCCTCTTGGATGGTCAGCCCAATTAAAACAACAGGGCATAAACGCTACCAGCACCGACTTAGATCGGCTCA
>CAXEWB010000049.1:0-1996 GCA_963999835.1 uncultured Cellvibrionales bacterium
AGCCTCCGCTGGCATACCTCCCCATGCCAAGTTTCTATCACCATGGAATAAGTTAGTGATTGGTATATTATTTATCAACATAAGTACCTGAGGATTAAACCCAGTATGAACCCCACGAAAACTATAGATAGGGTTGTAACCAATGGGATTTCTAGATACATGCAAGCCAGGTACCGACTCGAGAATCTGATCTATATCCCTGGCACCCATGGCTTTTATAGATGCGGCAGTAATAATCGAGGCCACTACGGGAGCCTTGGCAATGGGCTGATCAAAACCTGTAGCTATGCTGAGTATGTATTGATCTTCATACAACCAAGGAGATTGATCTGCTGCAGGATTGGACAGCTCTAATTCATGTCCAGCCTCATGGCTTGCAATAGAGTTGTTGGCGTGGCAATCACTGTAACTAAAGGGCAATCCAATGCTTACAACTAAAGTCACTAAAATCCTTTTTATAGTCATCTTGCAAGCTCCATCTTATTCCATGCATCCGTTATGAACCCACCCGTAGTCAACCAAAAGATTAGGGTAGCATTTTTGTTACGGTTACTATTGATAATATGCTATATGTTATTTTAAGCGCCAAGTTCTTGGCGCCGCTCCACAGTATTTAATTCTCTTGCTTCTTAAGGGAAAGAGTGTGCCTGCTGGTTGAGCCTGAGCATCCAGATAACAGGGTAGAAATCCACCACTAAAACCCAATATATAGAGATAATAAATCTCTCGAGCATTGAGCCCCTGATCCAATAATAAGCCTGCGAATACAGCAGCAATATTGGTACGTAACCTGCGTTTACTGTTTGCAAAATATTTTTCGATTGCAAATACCAGTTCTGTATGTCTGCCCCCGTCAATATCCACCTCTTTAATATAGTTCAAAAGGGGCTGAATGCGTTCATCTTGATCCTGACCAGGCCGACCATAGCCATAAGTCTTGCCATTTTGACTTAGCTCAGTGTCCAGTACCTGCTGCAATTGTTCTCCCTGTTGCAACTGATCGGCGGCTCGCGAAAGAAAATCCGCAACCCTAAGAATGGGCTGCCCCCCGTAAATAGAGGCCTCAGTGACCGCCACTGCACCAGCCACAGCTAAATGACCAGTAGAGCGCGCTGTGCCAGCAAAGGCGGCAACACGGTTATTCCACAGTCGCGGGTCTGGATAGCTGGTACAGATTACCCAAATTGCCTCAAGTAAACGTGCAAGTTTAGGGTTATCATGACCAGTCACAGCAAACAGCAGATACTCCATCCAGCTTTTATGTTGCAGATCTGTAAATATATTCTTTCCTCTAAGCAACACGGCACAGACTAAGCCTTGGTCAAATAGCATACCACCCATGGAGGTTTGCCAATTATCTTCGTACTGTTCTAAGGTCTGATTGGTCGTTATCATGACTCTTGCTTGATGTCTAAGGCATCAGTAAAAAAGGGGTAATTTCTCCAACCCATCTTCTCCTGCTCAAGAGCATGAGCCGCAGCCCCGGGTAGACGCAGAAGAAGGTATAGCATCTCAGCTTGTTCAGGCACTAGTCCCAAATCGTAAAATGTAGCTGCTGCCACACCAGAAAATGCCAACGGACAGTTGGCCAAAGCTTCAAGCTCGCAGCGATGGACATGAAGCCACTGCAGGGCTGGCGTACTCCCTAACTCTTGCAGGCAATCAAGGGTCTGCACAACGGGCGGCGGACAGACAGAACCGTTGGGATCAAAACCCGGCGCGTGCTCCATGGATAGCCATATATCTGTATTCCGCTGAGATGGGGGATTTCTCAGCAACCGCTTCCAAGCCTGCAAATCAAAACCACAACGACGCCAGTAATCGACAGCACAGAAAACTTCCCTGGCACCACCCAGACTTCCCGCACCCACCGATAGCGCAGCAATAATAGCTGATGCTCGGGTCGATCCACCCACAGCAGCATTCATAGCAGCTCTAACTGAGTAATCGCGTGGACCTGGATTAGCCAGCGCGATTGATAGGGACTCGAGTAACA
>CAXEWB010000050.1:0-1524 GCA_963999835.1 uncultured Cellvibrionales bacterium
ACCAACCAGACCGGCAAGCGCAACCGAGATACCCACCCCCAAAGCGGTTAACAAAATCAGTCGCCGCTTGACACACTGTACATCAATACCCAGATGACGCGCCTCAGATTCTCCCAACAACAAAGCATTGAGCGCTCTGCTATCACGGGGAAAGAAGAGTAGTAGCAACAAAGCGACAGAAGCCATAATGCTGACCTTTAACCAGCTAGCACCACTAAGGTTACCCATTTGCCACAGACTAATCTGCCGCAACATATCATTATCTGAGAAATAACTAAGCAGGCTATTTAACGCCCCAGCCAGCGCGGCAATAGCAATACCGGCCAATAGCATTGTGGTCACTGATGTACCGATTCCAGATGTGGCCAAACGATAGACTAATAATGTCGCTGCAAAGCCACCGACAAATGCACCCATGGCAACCAAAGATAAGCCAACCAGCGCACCGCTTTGAATAAAACCACCGGCGGTCACAATCATCAGGCTGGCGCCTACAGAGGCGCCACTGGACACGCCTATCAATGAAGGGTCTGCTAAAGGATTGCGAAATAATCCCTGCATAACGGCGCCGGTGCTGGCCAGAACAGCACCAACAAAGATAGCCATCACTATTCGTGGTAAGCGGATATCAAATAAGATGGTGCCAATCTGCTGATGGGTCGCATTGCCAAATAAGGCGTGAAATACATCGATAATGGCGAGATTCACCGTGCCGGTAACAAGAGAAACCAACATAGCCACCAGAAGTAAAATTGCCAGTGTTGTGATTAAACTGGGTGCAGAAAAGCGGCGCAATTAGTAGTCCACGCCCTTGCGGGCCATGACGCCAGCATTGTAGGCGTGTTTAATTTCTTTTATTTCAGACACAGTATCCGCTAACTCCACCAGTGCAGAACCGCCACCGCGACCAGTGACCACCACGGATTGATTTTCAGGTCGATTTTTCAGCGCTTGCAGGATCATATCTTGATCCAGATACTTAAAACTAAGCATATAAGTCAACTCATCAAGAACAATCAAATGGTAGCTATCGTCAGCGAGCATAGTTTGCGCGACTGCCCAACTTTTCTCGGCTGCGGCAATATCACCAGAGCGATCCTGTGTATCCCAAGTAAAACCTGTTCCCATCTGCTCAAAAGTTACTTGTGGGCAGTGGTCACGAATATACAGCTCTTCGCCGGACAGTTGCGCGCCCTTAATAAACTGCACCACACCCACCTTGTAGCCATAACCCAAGGCGCGCATCACCATACCAAAGGCAGAACTGGATTTGCCTTTGCCGTTGCCGATCAACAAAATACATACACCCCGCTCGATATCAGCTGCGGCAATAGAAGAATCGACGTTCTCTTTCAGTTTCTGCATCTTATTTTTATGGCTATCTTGCTTGTTCGCTTTATCCGCTGTCATTATATTAAAACCTTATTAAACGATTTTTATCGCCGCAGGTAATGCTGTCGGCAATGGGTGTATATCGGGGTGTAGAGCATTGGCCATAATCTCTAATGCATCCACCAACCGCGG
>CAXEWB010000051.1:0-1737 GCA_963999835.1 uncultured Cellvibrionales bacterium
CAACCCCGCCGCTAACATCCACCATATCCGGTTTGACCTGTGCCACGGCATTGGCCACATTATCGGGTGTTAATCCACCGGCAAGAATCAGGGGATAATCTCTCGAGGTGGGCAATCTAGACCAGTCAAAGCTATGCCCAGTGCCGCCATAGAGATCTTCACGCCAGGCATCAAAAAGGAATCCTCCTTGGGCTTGGTAAGCAGCAACTTCAGCCTCTATATCATGACCCGGTCGCATGCGCACCGCTCTGATAAAAGGGTAATCAAATTGATGGCAGAAGTCAGGGCTTTCATCGCCATGGAATTGTAAAAAATCGGGTTTTACCTGATCGATGACCTGAGCCACTAAGTTTTCGCTGGCGTTGACTAATAGGGCTACTGCCAGCGCAGGTGATTTGATAGCTGCTCTGATTGCGGACGCCTTATCCACATCAACATAGCGAGGACTTTTTTCATAGATCACTAGACCCAGTGCATCAGCGCCTGCCGTTTGCACCATCTGTGCCTGCTCTACGCTGGTGATTCCACAAATTTTAACGCGCACTGTCATCACTTATTATCCTAATGTTGCTGGCAGAAAAACTGGACCCTTGGGTAGTTTTGGGAGTCCAAAATGCTCTGGGTACTCAACATCCACAAGATACAGCCCACTGGCCGCGGCTGTCGCTGCACTTTTGCGTCGATCTGCATCGGCCAGCAACTGCTTAATCCAAACCGGCTGTTGTCGTGCCAAGCCTATCTCAATCAAAGAGCCAACTATATTACGCACCATATGCAATAAAAATGCATTGGCTTTCACCTCAAAAACTACAAGCGAACCAGTACTATAAATATTTACACTCATCACATTGCGAAAGGGTGAGTTCGACTGACAGCCAGCGGCACGAAAGGCTGAAAAGTCTTGCTCACCCAGTAAATACTGACAGGCCTCCTGCATTGCTGAGGTATCTAGTGGCTGTTTAATCCACGTCAGTCCCTGCGCCATAATAGCAGGTCGGGTTGCACTGTTATCAATAATATAGCGATAGGTGCGCGATTGGGCGCTAAAGCGCGCATGAAAATCCTTGTCCATCTGATCAGCCCAGATCAACGCTATATCTTGCGGCAATTGGCTATTAGTGCCCTGTACCCAACTATGACCGGTACGCTGAGCTTTACAATCAAAGTGCACTACCTGATGACTGGCATGGACCGCTGTATCTGTTCGCCCTGCACAGCCCACACTAACAGGACAATCAGCCACATAACTGAGGGCAGCTTCAAGTTCCTGCTGAACTGAGGGGCTATGATGTTGCTTTTGAAAGCCACAATAGTCTGACCCTTGGTATTGCAGTATCGCTGCATAGCGCTGGATACCCTCGGGAAGCTCCTGATTACAAGGGATGTTGCAACCATCTGTATAGACCCAGTCAGTCACGCGCACTACCCATTAGCATCACCAAGTATATTGAGCATGGCCTGCGCTCTCGCTCTTGCAGGCTCCTCTGCTTCGAGAATTATCTCTCGCAGAATTTCCCTCGCTGTCTGTTTATCATCCATTTCCAAGCAGATGGTTGCCATATCCAGCCGCACCTGAATGGGATCAATGTCATCCACATCTTCGCTGTTATTTAGCGGCTGATAGGCGCCAGGCTGGGACTGGTCGACAAGGAATTCCCCACTCATCTGTGCATCAAGCTCTTCTAATCCAGGAAAAGTAATAGCCTGTCCATCGAGGTTATCGCCACCAGAGTGATA
>CAXEWB010000052.1:0-2452 GCA_963999835.1 uncultured Cellvibrionales bacterium
AAGAATCTTTTTATATGGACCTTTTTATAAAAACCGGGGGAGTATTATTTCCGATAAAAGCGAAGACCGTCAGCCCACAGATGTTTGAAGCCGGGCCAAGGATCACTGTATTGATCAAAATTGCCCTGATACTGCTCGCCGTTCTCGCGCTTGGGCAGAAATGCACACTGTTGTGGCTGGCCTTTTACATGGCAGTCTAAGAACGCGAGGCTCATATGTTCGATAATTCTATTAATGGTCTCGGTATTCCAGCTAGGGTCAAAATAATGCCCTAGCTCAAAATCTGTTTGATAGGACACCGATGGAGCTGGATGGGGTCCGATATTGTGGCGTGCGTTATCGAAAACCAGCAGATAGTTATGCTCTGAACCGGTCTGCTTAAAGAGCTTCTCAATACCATTGGTAAAACCTGAAGTATTGTCTTGATTGCCGGCAAAATAGAAGGTGGGTACGCTGATTTTGCCCATAGCAGCAACGTCATACACATCAAATTCACCCCCCCAAGGTGCCAAAAGTTGTACGGCTTTCCAGCGCGGGTCCACAGTGTCTCGGCCGCCATAACAGGTGTTTAAAAAACGTGGCAGTATGAGTGCTAAAGCAGAGGGAGTGCCCAGTTTTCTGAGTTGTTCGGAGGTAAGTCCATAGCAACCACCAATGGTATTAATCGCGCCAAAGCCACCCATAGAGTGTCCAATAATAGCGGCGTTATCGGTATCAATAATGGCTGCCAGTGCGGCGTTTTTATTGTCTGATAACTTAAGATCACTTAAGTAGTCGAGGATAAACTGTTGATCTCGAGCACGGTTATATAAGGTGCTAATAATGCCTGGCCCTCGGTCAGATTCTTCTTGGATATCAGCATTAGTTGAATCTGTATGATCAATACCAACCACAATATACCCATGGCTGGCGAGATGTTCACCTAGATAAAACATAATACTGCGATAGCCAGTAAAGCCATGGGAAAGCACAACAAGTGGAAAATCACCTTCGGACAGGGCAGGTGCGTCGCGATAGGCGGCGCCCTGCAATTCAAAAGGTTTTTGCAGTCGTGTGACATTTTTGTAGGTGGCCAATACCCAATCATTATTTGATGGTTTAGGTGTTACAGCGGGATACCAGACTTCCAATACCAGATCGCGTCTTTTTTTGGTGAGAAAATTGCCCGTGCTAAGGCGCTTAGGATCGGTTGCGGTCATGGTTTTTACCCCAACCACATAGGGGCCTGAAAAAGCCAGCTCTGGAGTCACTGCAGGCTGGTGGGTATACAGTTGTTCTGCTCCGTTAACGCTACTACAAAGCAGAAGCAATAGAAGTAGTTGAAAGCTCGATAGAACATGCAAAGATCGTATCTCTGGTAGGTCATTAAAGATTTTTGACATAATGGCTGCTTGCCTTGTGGTGGTGCGTTGGATGTTTTCTATGCATGAATTAGCCATTTTGAAAGTAAGTTTATTGTCTCTAAGCGCTTGATCTAAGTCTCGATTGTAGCACTGAAAGCTACAATATTATCTGCAAATGGGGTACATCAGCTAATTATTAAGGCGATTGCAGTGGGCAATGAGGCCATGGTGCAGTGAGTCAATCATCTACAGAGACTAAAACAGTCGGGCGAACTGCCGGCTGATATTTGGATAAACAGCTCAGATAATTATGAGTCTCGGGGTGGTGACTCGTTGGGGCAAATGGTGGGGTTATGGTTTGCAACTTCAGAGCGACAAAGGTGAAAACCTAAGCAATTTTAAGGATGGGTTTATTCACTTCGAAGTGCGCGGAGATGCTGATGTCACTTTTAATATGGGGTTTCAGACAGGATTATTTTTAAGCGGCAATCTAGCCAATAATTTTGTAACCTTTAGCCCTAATCATGCCAATTCCCTCAGTAGCCAATGGACTCAGTATTCGTTTCCGCTATCGCAGCTGGATCGGGGAGCTAACTTTAGTGATGTGACCAGTCCACTGTATTTTTGGAGTGATGTCACGTCTGATCTTAAGCAGATTCATATTAGAAATATTTACTACTCGCAAAAGTAGGTCGGCTCGAGCCCTATTATCTGTTTATCGGCGCTGGTAGTATGACTAATATGGCTATCAGCGACCGACTACTAGCATATTTTAATCGCCGCAAATCCAAATCAACGGATAAGCACCATACCCAATTCAGACATGATATCTGCAACCACTGGGATCTGGACTATTTATCCATGGATGAATTGGAGCAGCAACTGCAAAAAGAAAAACCTGAAACGACTCTGCCTAGACATAAAAAGGACAACGACTAGGCAGGTACAAAGCAGAATCCTTCTTTTTGCTCAGTGTTCATCTTAAAGTTTGACGATCAGCTTGCCCCTATTGCCGCCGCTAAAGAACAAATTCAAACCCTCAATGGCCGATTCTAGCCCCTCAAGCACATGGGTGCGGTATTTTATTTTACCGCCGGTAACATAGGGTG
>CAXEWB010000053.1:0-3841 GCA_963999835.1 uncultured Cellvibrionales bacterium
AAATCCGTCGAGTCAACTCTATGCCCTTTCAGATGGCAGCGATATAAATTTAAATACACCTGAGAAATTAGTCTTAATCAATTATTGGGCCATCTGGTGTGCACCCTGCCGCAAAGAGGTACCTGAACTCAATGAACTGATGCATGAGTATGCAGATCAATTACAAATTGTGGGGGTAAATTTTGATGGTGCACAGGGTGATCAGTTGCGTTCTGAAATAACTAAGCTGGGAATAGAATTCCCTAATCTACTTGTTGATCCAAGACAACACTGGAATTTGGAGCCTGTAGCCGTCCTTCCCGAAACCCTCATCATAGATGCTAATGGCAATTTGCAACAGCGCTTGATAGGACCCCAAGATAAGGCTACCTTGGAGACACTGCTTCAGCTATAGTCGTAGTTTTACCTATAAAGGGTATGTTAAAGGGCGCTTTTAGTGGCTAGTATCAGAACTTACTTTTTCGTTCAGTCAACAGGGGGTTTTTAACATGAAAGACTTGCGTAATTTCTACATAAATGGTCAATGGATTACTCCCCCCCAGTTGAATGTTCTTGAGGTTGAAAACCCCGCTACTGAACAGCCAGTGGCAACTATTTCTATGGGTACCGCAGCTGACGTTGATCAGGCAGTAGCGGCAGCTAAAGCAGCGTTCCAAGTCTACTCAAAATACAACGTTGAAGAACGAATAGCCCTATTGGAAAAATTGCTGCAGTGTTATCTCGATCGCTACGATGAAATGGCCGTCGCAATTTCTCTAGAAATGGGTTCCCCCATCACCTTTGCTGTTGAAGAGCAAGCTGACTGTGGGTCAGGACACATCTCTGCTACGCTCGCGGCACTTAAGCAGTATCAATTTGAGCAACAGGTTGGGTCCACGCGCGTTGTCAAAGAGCCCATTGGCGTATGCGGTTTTATAACGCCATGGAATTGGCCGATCAATCAGATTACCTGCAAAGTAGCTCCAGCATTAGCAACCGGATGCACGATGGTGTTAAAACCCAGTGAGATAGCCCCTATTTCTGGCTATCTATTCACTCAAATAATGGATCAAGCTGGCTTCCCGCAGGGTGTCTACAATATGGTTAATGGATCAGGTGCTGAGGTTGGCAGTGCAATATCCAGTCACCCGGATATCGATATGGTGTCATTCACTGGATCGACCCGCGCCGGTATTTTGGTTGCCAAAGCTGCTGCTGATGGGGTCAAGCGTGTTACACAGGAGTTAGGCGGCAAGTCTCCTAATATTATTTTTGAGGATGCGGATCTAGAGCGAGCCGTAAGTTATGGTGTCAAAAATATGATGAGTAATACGGGACAGTCCTGTAATGCGCCCTCGCGGATGCTAGTGCACTCATCGGTGTACGATCAAGCAGTGCAAATTGCAGTGCAAACCGTTGAGAAAATCACGGTTGATGATCCCGCTAAAGAGGGAAGTCATTTGGGCCCACTATCCAGCCGTATACAATTTGATAAGGTACAAGCCCTAATTCAAACAGGGATAGATGAGGGTGCCCAGCTGGTTGCTGGCGGGCTCGGCAAGCCGGAAGGTCTCGAGTCTGGCTACTTTTGTAAGCCAACTATTTTTGCCGGTGTAAACAACCAGATGACAATTGCCCGCGAGGAAATATTTGGTCCAGTTTTAACAATGATTCCCTTTGATACAGAACAGCAAGCGATTGAGATAGCCAATGATACAGAGTACGGATTGGCGGCTTACTTTAGTACCTCTGATAATGAGCGAGCCCAGCGCGTAGCAGGAGAGTTACGCGCCGGTATGGTACGTTTAAATGGGGCATCTCATGGTTATGCGGCTCCCTTTGGAGGCTATAAAAAATCTGGTAATGGCAGGGAGTGGGGTGAATTTGGTTTTGATGACTTTCTCGAAATCAAGGCTGTGACAGGTCTGTAGTCCCGAGGTCAGTTTTGGATTATAACTGGCTTTCTGCTAGTGCAATGTTTCCCAGTTAAGAATAGCTTGCTTGCGCTTGATTCCCCAGCGATAACCGCCGAGTGTGCCATCCTTTCGTATCACTCGATGACAGGGTATAAAAAAAGCAATTGGGTTAGCCCCTATGGCTGTTGCCACAGCTCGCGTCGCCGCTGTGTGGCCAACTGATTTAGCAACATCGGTGTAAGTGCTGACACTGCCACTAGCAATGCCTAACAGTGCTTGCCATACCTGCAGTTGGAATTCAGTTGCCATCACATGAAATGAGAGATGTTTTTCACTGGGCTGTTGCCCATTAAATATTGACTCAACAATAGTTAATTGTTGTGGCGCCTGATTGGCGACTTTGGCACATGGCCAAATCTGCTTCAGCCGCTGTATAGATTTGCTTATATCGCCATCATCAATAAATTCGAGTTGACAGATACCAAGCTCAGTGGCGGCGACAAAAAAGTGGCCAAACTCACTGCTACCCATAGCATGGTTAATTTGCTCGGAGTTATTTCTGACTTTTGTGTCATCGCGGACGAAGCTGTGAAACTGGACAATATAACGCACAGTCTCTGCGTTATCACGTTGATGTTTTACTGTTATCGGAACGTTGAAAGCCCGTTGTGCAGGCATAGATTAGACCTCCTAAGGTAATAATTCCCAACCCAAGCCAACCCTCTTGTGGCCTAAGAATTAGCACGTAGATCAAAGTCCAAACTGTGATACCTAAATAGATTAAGGGAGCGACAGGGTAGGCAAAAGTCTTGTAGGCGCCAACAATGCCAAGCTTGCGCCATCGCATTAAAAATACCCCTAATACAGCGAACAAGGTATTGATGCCCAGTACAAAACTAGAAAACACTAAAACAGACTCAAAGGTAGAGCTGAGAATAAAAAATAGTGCCAATACACCCTGAAAAAGAATAGCTTTGACGGGAATACCCTGTTTATTACACACAGCCAGTCTGGAAAATAGTCTGAAGTCTTCGCCAATAACTTGAAGGACACGGGGTCCCGCCATAGTCATAGCACTGACGGTTGAGATTAATAACAGGGCCAGCACAACGCCCATAATTTGGCTTGCATTCCCCCCTACGGCTTGATCAGCCACAATAACGCCTATCTCCAGTTTTCCCGCCATGCTATCCATTGGTGCGGCACTGAGAAAGGTTAGGTTTAGAAGTAAATAGAGCAGTGATACAGTGGCAGTTCCTATGGCCAGTACAATGGGTAGGTTGCGCTGCGGATTTTCCAGTTCGCTGGTTAAGTAGGTGGCCGCATTCCAGCCTGTGTAGGCATAATTTACATAGATCAGTGAAACAGCAAAAGCCCCACTCAGTAACAGTTTCTCATCTCCACTTTTAGGCATTAAGCTGATGTGTTGTGGACTAGTGCCCCAAATAAAAATCGCAATGCAGAACAATAAAATCAGCACTATTTTTATTGCAGTAAAGATTTGTTGTACACCACTGCTTGTCTCCCTAGACAGACAATGAGCAGTAGTGAGTAAAATGACCAGCGATACCGCTGACCAAGTGATTGAGATAAATGGAAAAACAGCGTTGAGATAGGTACCAAAAGTTATCGATGCCAGTGCAACGGGCGCCGCAAATCCGACCGTCGCCGACACCCAGCCGGAGATAAAGCCTGCACAGGGATGATAGAGATGAGAGAGAAAATTATATTCACCGCCGGAACGTGGCAAATTAGCACCCAACTCAGCATAGGTTAGGGCGCCACAGAGTGCAGTGATTCCACCCACTAGCCATAGCATCATGATAACGAATGGGGAATCAATGGCGACTAACTGAAACCCAAGGCTAGTAAACACCCCCGTACCCACCATATTGGCCACAACAACTGATATACCTGTGAGTTTCGAAAACGTTCCCATAGACTCA
>CAXEWB010000054.1:0-3180 GCA_963999835.1 uncultured Cellvibrionales bacterium
CGAGTGGTCGATGGGGATACGCAGGATATTAGTTTTTTTAAAGTTATTGATGATTTTGCGCAGGCCCTTGCAACAGACGATGAGGATGCTCTCAATCTTGGTTTGGAAGAAATTTCTTCAATCACCGAAGGAATGGGAGCATCAATTGCAGATTTAGGATCAAGAATTTCCACTGTTAATAATCAGCGGGAAATTTTAGAGGATACAAATTTGCGGTATCAAGATTTATTGTCGAACGCTCAAGATTTGGACTATGCAACTGCAGTAACTAAGTTGTCTGCAGAGCTGCTCTCCCTCGAGGCAGCACAAGCTAGCTTTGCAAAAATTTCACAGTTAAGTCTTTTTAACTATATAAGATAAATGGTCTTTAGATGACTGAAGTAAATAATGTTGCATCCACGGTACTCACGACGCTCGATGTGGGTTCAGGTATTGATATTGTAAAGTTATCAGAGGACTTAACGAATGCTGAAAAAGAGCCTAAGCAAGAGAAAATTCAGGGTGATATTGATGCAGCGGAAGCCTCTATATCAGCATATGCCCTAGTTAAATTTCAAGTGAATGCATTAAAAAGTGCCTTTGAGAATTTAAATGATGCGAATGAGATTGCAACGAGTACCGGCACCACGTCTGATGCGACAAAGATCACTTTATCGAATGTTCAGGGCAGTGCAACTGCTGGAGCTTATGATTTTAAAGTAAATCAACTTGCGCAAAACCAACGTGTTATCTCAGATCAATACACATCAAAGACTCAATCTTTGAATAGTGGATCTGCATTTAACTTATCAATGGCTGTAGGAACAACAAAATCTGCAGTGGCTGCAGTTTATAGCGCAACCGTTACTCCCTCAGAAACAACTACACTTGTTGTGGGGGACGGGACAACCACAGTATCAGTGGCAAGTGCAACTTACTCTACTATAGATCAGCAAGTCGCGGCGATTCAGGGCGCTACCAATTATGGTAATTTGTTATTTACTGTTGCTAAAAATACCGCAGGGGATGCTATTGAATTTACCTATAAGACAGCAGGGTCTGTCGCATCGACGCCAACTTTTACTGGATCGGGAAGTACGCACACGATCACGAATCCTACCGTTGGTGTAAGCGTCGCAACACCAGTGACAGGAGTCGCTGCAGTATACAATATTACGGCAACGGCCTCTGAGACCACGGCGTTGACTGCAAGTGATGGGACAAATTCAATTACTGTTGCTAGCGCGACTTATAATAGTGTTGCTGATCAAGTAACAGCAATGCAAGGCGCAACTGGTTATGATGATCTTGCGTTCACCATATCAGCAAATGATACAGGTGATGGGTTTAAGTTTACCTATAAAACAACAGGCGCTATCACAACTGAGCCTACTTTAACAGGTACAAGCACTCATACTGTAAGCACGACAACAGCGGGCGTGACAGCAGTTAATTCAGCGACTACAACAACTATTAATGTTGCCACAGATACGCCTGCCGGTGTTGTCAGTGCGATAAATGCAGCTAATACGGGTGTTACTGCCACACTAGTTGATACTGGAATAGGCACCAATACTTATCGAATTGTTCTTTCGGGTGCTACAGGAAGTGATGGTGTATTCACAGTAACCTCAACGCCTGATTTAGGCTTTCATGATGTGGCAAATTCACTTCAAATTGCTCAGGATTCTGTTATGGAATTTGAGGGATTATCAATTACTCGAAGTAGTAATGAGATTTCAGATGTAATTGAGGGCACGACTATAAACCTGATTGCGACGACCTCGTCTGATGTTCGATTAAATATTACCAATGACAAGTCAACATTAAAAACAAATCTGCAATCTATGGTTGATACATATAATGGACTCAATAATTTGTTTACAACTGTGACTTCGTCTAGCTCAGAGGATGAATTGGGTGGATCTCTATCGGAAGATACATCCATGGTAAGATTTTTGAGTGATCAAATAAGGACCGCTATTTTTGCAGATTCTTCAACAAAATCTGGAAATATCATTGCCTTGCGTGATTTAGGAATTAGTATCGATAGAACTGGCACCATGACATTTACTGAGACTACTTATGATGAGGCGATACTTTCGAGCTATGAAGATATAGTCACCATGTTGACCGCGAATACAAGTAACGAAAGCTTATTTACTACGTCTAGCAAAGGTCTTGCGCAGGACATTGCAACTACCCTTGAGGATTTCACTGATAGTGATGGAATTATAACCACGCGTGCAGAGGGTGCAGATGAAGACCTAGCGGATCACAAGGAAGAACTCGTGGAGCTAGAAAAAAGAATGGAGGCAGTGTATGAGCGATACCTCGCACAGTTTACGGCAATGGAATCTTTAATGGCAAGTATGGACGCCACCAAAGAGTATCTTACCGGTCAATTAGAATCTTTATCAAAAGCTTACGACAATAATTAAGTTTTACAAATTTTCATCTTTAATCCAGCAGAGTTAGCACCATTTTTTGATGTTGATTTGCCTGAGCTAAGACTGCAGTTGCGGCCTGTTGTATGATCTGCGTTTTAGCCAGTTTTGATGTCTCCTCAGCGTAATTTGTGTCTATTATTCGACTTCGGGCTATTGAAGTATTAGAGGAGACATTTGCCAAATTATCTACTGCAAATTCAAGACGGTTCACCATTGCCCCCAAGGTTGCTCTATGACTGCTAACCCTGGCAATGGCCGTATCGATATAGCCCAACGTAGTGGATTGAGAGTTTCCAGTAATTATTTGAGCTGCCAAATCGATTACCTCATCAGTATTATTTCCAGAATTGCTGTCATCGTCCGCAGTTGATCTTGCTAGGTTAGTAAAAATATCAAGTGCTGCTGATGCTGTTGAACTTGAGCCTGCTTGTGATGTTTCAGTTGTTCCAAAATCAGTGTTCAAATCCGCAAAAGTTATACTGACGGTCTGATCTGCATTTGCGCCAACATGGAAATTGACTTCGCCCAAAGAACCATCAAGTATATTTGTTCCATTCCATTGCGTTGATGTTGATATAGAATGAATCTCTGCTTCGAGTGATTCAAACTCAGTATTTAGAATCGTTAATTCTGCAGATGTATTGGTTCCTGTTGCCGCTTGCACTGTAAGTTCCCTCATTCTTTGAAGCATATTATCAACCTCAGCCATTGCCCCGTCTGCTGTTTGCACCATTGATATTGCATCATTTGC
>CAXEWB010000055.1:0-6423 GCA_963999835.1 uncultured Cellvibrionales bacterium
GCAGATTGTCTGATAAATAGCATTGTGTGCTTATGCCCTACTCAGAAAATTCCGCTGACATCTGTTGTGCCCTCTCTAGAGCGCGGTTCATTGCCTTCCGGAAAACGTCCTCAATACCTTCAGATTGAAAACACTCAATGGCTGCTTGTGTAGTGCCGCCCCGGGACGTGACCTGTTGTCGTAACTCGTTTGGTGTTTGGCTTAAGGCCAATGCCAATCGCGCTGCACCCAAGGCAGTATGCAGGGTTAAATCTGCCGCTATTTCAGGCTCTAATCCTAGCTCCTGACCAATCCTCTGCATGGCTTCATAAATAAGAAAAAAATAAGCAGGCCCACTACCAGAGACCGCTGTCACTGCATCGATCAGCGTCTCCTCTGCCACCCAGCAAGTGAAACCCACGGTATCAAATATGTTCTGTACAAGTCCTTTTTCTTCCGCTTCTAGCAGGCGGTTCGCATACAGGCCCGTTGCACCAGCTTGCACCATAGCAGGGGTATTGGGCATGGCTCGAATCAGGGTTAGATCGGTTCCCAACCAGTTTTCTAATGCTGCAATTGGAATACCAGCAGCGATAGAGATAATAGTGGGCTTATGATTGAGGGCAAGGGCGAGATGTGTTGCCACCGAACGCATAATTTGAGGTTTAACCGCTAGAATAATCACTTCTGCAGAGGAAGCTGCAGAGAGATTATCTTCTGTAGTATTGACACCATGAAGCTCGGTGAGCTGTTGCCTGGCGGTTGCATTGGGCTCAGCAACAGTAATGTGGCTTTTCTCAATACCATTGGCAAGCATACCCCCGATTAGACAAGAGGCCATACTGCCACCGCCGATAAATACAAATTTGCTCATAATTTTATTGTGCCTTTGTCTTAATTACGTCTTGGACCAAAAATACCTGTGCCCACCCGTAAAATAGTGGCGCCCTCATAGATGGCTGCCTCTAAATCTTCTGACATTCCCATAGAGAGAGTATCTAGTTTTTGCGAATTGTCCAGTTCAACGTTAATTTCATCTTTCAGTAACCTAAGTTTTTTAAAGGCTTCACGTTGGGTTTGCAAATCCTGACTGTTTTTAGGTATCGCCATAAGGCCCCGTAATCTCAAATTAGTTAATTTACTGACAGCGAGAGCAGTTTCCATAGTCTCCTCTATCATAAGGCCTGATTTACTGGTTTCTCGATCAATATTTACCTGTAGGCATATATTTAATGGACTTAGATGAGGAGGGCGTTGGTCGCTTAATCGCTGGGCGATTTTATGTCTATCGATGCTATGCACCCAAGCAAAGCTTTCTGCGACTGGTTTGGTTTTATTAGATTGTATGGGGCCAATAAAGTGCCATTCCAGTGGCAGATGGCGCAGAGCATCTATTTTTGTACTGGCTTCCTGAAGATAGTTCTCACCGAAACTACCCATGCCATAAGTAGCAGCTAGTTGGACATCCTCGGCAGTCCTAGTTTTGCTGACGGCCATGAGTGTTATATCGCTTGGATTGCGTTGTGCGAGTTTTGCGGCTGTTTCAATGCGCGTCATTATGTTGGCAATGTTTTGTTGAAAATTTTGCATATACTAATCTTAAAAAATATCTCAAAGGACTGAGTAAACTGTTATGACTATTGCTGATTTATTAAAACTAGCCCTCAGTGCAGGTGCTTCTGATTTACACCTTGCTGCTGAGCTACCGCCATTATTGCGTATTGATGGCGCCATACAGCCCACAACATTGACCCCATTCCCCCACGCTCAAGTTCATAGTTTGATCTACGCAATAATGAATGACAAGCAGATAAACTGTTTTGAGAACAATGATGAACTAGATTTTGCAATGGAATTGAAGGGTTTGGCTAGAGTGCGAGTTAATCTGTTTCGTCACAATCTTGGCATGACGGCGGTATTTCGACTGATACCCCTTAAGGTACCTACCTTAGAGGAGTTGCAATTGGATGACATATTTAAGCAGTTAGCGTCCTATTCTCGGGGGCTAGTTTTGGTGACGGGATCGTCTGGATCAGGCAAGTCAACCACCCTAGCCGCTATGCTTAACCATATCAATACTAACAATCGAAAGCATATACTGACTTTGGAGGATCCCATTGAATATGTTCATCAGAGTAAAAAAAGCATAATCAATCAGCGACAGGTGGGCAGGGATACTAAAAGTTTCAATCGTGGTCTGCGCAGCGCTCTGCGTGAAGATCCTGATGTCATTATGTTAGGTGAGCTAAGAGATCTTGAAACCATTAGGTTGGCACTTACCGCTGCTGAAACGGGACACTTAGTTTTAACCACATTGCATACTATGGAAGCGGCGACTGCCATCCATCGAATTATTGATGCATTTCCTGCTGCAGAGAGGTCGCTAGTGCGGTCAATGCTTGCGGAGTCCCTTCAAGCTGTTGTGTCTCAGGCTTTACTTGAGCGTACAGAGGGTGGGCGGGTGGTCGCTTGTGAAATTATGATTGTTAACCCAGCGATTAAAAACCTTATCCGCTCAGACAGAGCGGCAGAGATCCCCTCTGTCATGCAAACTGGGGCTGCAGTGGGTATGAAGACTATGGATCAAAGCTTAGCAACGTTAATTGAGCAGGGGATTGTTCTTGCTAAAAGTATTTGATCTGCCATGTTGCTGGCTCAGACCTAGCTTTAAATTGGCTGACCTAGATGAGGATTGTCTAGCCAGTTCTGCAGTATAAGCGCCGCAGCGAGATGATCAATTTTTGAGGCATCGATAGTTTTGCGCCTGCCGCGAGAGAGGTTTGCCTCCTCAATGAGTGAGTTTTTTATTTCTCGGCTAGTTAGTCGCTCATCCATCATTATTACCTCCATTTTCAACTGTTCTTTCAGTCGTCGTGCAAACTTCCTAGATAATTGACTCAACTCGCTTTCGCTGTCATCCATATTGAGTGGTAAACCGACTACTAATAAATTAGGTTTCCACTCATCATGTAATTGCTGAACTTGATGCCAGTCAGGTATTCCATCGGTCGCTTTGATGATTCTCAGCGCCTTGGATGTTTTGGTAAGCGTCTGACCATAGGCAACGCCTATTTGTTTTAGTCCAAAGTCAAATGCCAATAGGGCTTTGTGTTCAACTGGATTAGGCATTTCCAGAATTTAGAGCTAACATATCCAGATCTAAACCAATTGATGACGCAGCTGCTTCAGCACGGTTGGCACAATCGGTATTAAATATAATCGCTGAATCAGCGGGAATGGTGAGCCAGCTGTTTTGCTTGAGTTCTTCCTCCAGCTGACCTGCGCCCCAGCTTGAATAGCCGAGGGTGATCAGTGAGTGCTCTGGCCCGCTACCAACAGCTATATCACCAAGAATATCTTTTGACGCAGTAAGACTGATATCCTTGCCGATGTTTATAGTAGATTCCCATTTTTGCTCACAGGTTCTATGCAAAATAAAACCGCGGTCTCGCTGAACCGGGCCACCATCAAAAATTAAATGATCGCCGTACTTATTCTTATATTCTAACTCCAGTTGGTCAAAAATCGCTTTAGCGGGGATATCCAGTTGCTGGTTAATAATCAACCCCATAGCGCCCTCGCTACTGTGCTCACAGATATACACTACGGAATGGGCGAAACTGCTATCGGTAAGGTTTGGCATCGCCACTAAGAAATGGTTTTTCAAACTACTGATGATTTTATGTGAGTTCTTTTCCATAACTACTAATATGAGGCCTAGTAGCTTCAAACTCAAGTGTTAACCACTTTTCAATCGTTTTATTTCTCAGCCAGTTCTACCCATTTTGCTCTACTCACCCATAAACTGCTAAGTTATGGTATTTTTTTGTCAATCTATACATTTTGGCAGCTGATTAGGCAATGATTTAACCCTATGCCTTCAACCGTTCACTGATAGCAGTGATAAGTTTATCGGCGATACCCGTATTTTGTGTAGAATCTATTTCCTTTATACAGGTTGGACTGGTGACGTTGATTTCCGTGAGATAATCGCCAATGATATCAAGGCCAACAAATATAAGGCCTAATTCTTTTAAAGTAGGTGCTACTTGTTGCGCAATCCATAGGTCACGTTCTGAGATTGGTTGCACGATACCCTTACCCCCAGCGGCCAAGTTGCCACGAAAATCATCAGCTGAGGGCATGCGCGCTAGACAATAGGGTATAACTTCACCGTCGACTACTATAATGCGTTTATCACCCTTGCTAATCTCTGGTAAATACTGCTGCGCCATGATGCTTTGCTGACCATTTTGAGTCAGTGTCTCAAGGATAACATTGAGGTTTTGGTCCCCCTCTTTGACGCGAAAAATAGAGGTTCCCCCCATGCCATCTAGTGGCTTAAACACCACATCTTTGTACGTTATCAAAAACTTCTTTAAATGCTTCTGATTGCGAGTGACAAGTAGGGGTGGCGTGCATTGAGGGAACTGCGTGGCAAATACTTTTTCGTTGCAGTCACGCAGGCTCTGGGGTTTGTTGACTACGAGGGTGCCCAGCCTTTCTGCAGCCTCCAATATATAGGTCGAATAGATGTATTCGCTATCAAAAGGGGGATCTTTGCGCATTAAGATAACATCTAGACTCTGAAGAGGGACCGTGCTCGACTGACCCAATTGGAACCATTGTTGTGGATCATCGAATACTTGCAGAGGGTATGCCTCGGTAAAGGGGGTTCCATTATCCAAAAATAGATGCTGTTGTTGCATGTAAAACAGCTTATAACCCTGCTGCTGTGCAGCTAGCAATAGGCGCAAGGTAGTATCTTTACCATAGTTTATTGCAGCAATCGGGTCCATAACGACCCCAAGGGATCTTTCCATAACTAGCGTTAAACTCGTGTTTAGTATTATTAAGTGTCATTGTGACATAGATGCCTGATAGATTAATACTTTGGCACCTACCTGCCCATATAATTGTTGGAGTTGTAAATATAGAGCATGTCAACCATATAGGTTTATCAGCGTTTATTTGTTTAGACAGCTAAAAAGAGGCACTAAAAATGAAGATTTGGGTTCTATTCTTTCTGCTTGCAACACTTGCTGTGAACACTGTAGCAGATGACTACAAGCACCGAAAATTTAGCGATAAAGATAGGTCAGATGTGAGAGATATTTTCATGCGCTATGATTCTGATGGGAATGGTGAAGTATCTGTCGAGGAGCATGAAAATGCCATACGCAAAATTGCCAGTGAACGCCGTGAGCGGTTTGCTGAGATGGATGCTAACGGTGATGGGTCTGTCTCGCGGGATGAGGCCAGATTTAGTGCAGAAAAAAATCGCAAAAAGCGGCGATATAAGTTGCAGGAAAAGCTTAACCAGCGTTTTGATAAGATTGATAAGAATGGCGATGGAATGATTTCTAGGGAAGAGGCTAAGGCTCTAAGGGAGATGCATCGTCCACGCAGTTAAACAGTTGAAAATCCCCTCTAAATACACTTGAAGGCCATCTGACGAGGTGGCCATTTTTTTCTTCTCGCGATACAAAATAAGTAAATAATTTGCACCAATAGACAATCTCTAGCATTATGGCGCCTAAATTGTGTATGGGTGCTCTATGACAGATTATTTAATTGCTCCATCTATACTAGCAGCTGACTTTGCTCGTCTGGGCGAAGAGGTGGAAGCAGTGCTAGAGGCCGGTGCTGATATTGTCCATTTTGATGTTATGGACAATCACTATGTGCCAAATTTAACTATTGGTCCTATGGTTTGCAAAGCCCTGCGCAATTATGGCGTGACTGCACCCATTGATGTTCACTTGATGGTGCAGCCTGTGGATGATCTAATTCATATGTTTGCAGAGGCTGGTGCAACTTATATCACTTTCCATCCTGAGGCTTCAATGCATATTGATCGCTCACTTCAACTGATTCGTGAACTGGGTTGTAAGTCGGGACTTGTATTAAATCCGGGTACAGGTCTTGAACAGGTTGAGTGGGTAATGGACAAGATTGATATGCTGTTGCTGATGTCCGTTAATCCCGGCTTTGGGGGACAAAAATTTTTACCTGCCACGTTCGAAAAGCTTAAACAGGCACGTCAGCTTATAGACAGCTCCGCGTATGATATTCGCCTAGAGGTCGATGGTGGCGTTGGGGTGAATAATATCGCTGAAATTGCAGCGGCTGGTGCAGATACCTTTGTTGCAGGTTCGGCGATTTTTAGTCAGCCTGACTATGCTAAAGTAATCAGTGATATGCGTGGGCAGTTGGCAAAAGTAGGTTAATTTACTGACGCATTAATATTGATTACAATAATTATCAAATCTATCGGAGATGGGTCTTGAAAAATATCAGTTTTGTACAGCAGAGTTTTAACCGCCAGTGGTGGCGATGGCGCAACTAGCGTTGTCGAGAGGCTGCGTCCTCTCAGAACTCACTTGTTACATTACCAGGACATTGTCATGACCCCTGAAAAATTCGCCGAACTGGCAAGCCAAA
>CAXEWB010000056.1:0-2662 GCA_963999835.1 uncultured Cellvibrionales bacterium
AGCCCAACACTCGTACTGACATAACTCTGGCCTTCCAGTCCACACCAGCAACCCCCAAACTATTATCTGTGGTCGCGCCAACAGTACCCGCCACATGAGTGCCATGAGAGTCATAGCAGCTATCAGTGGGATTAGCATCTATACCATCACCATCCCCGCTATCATAAATATCGCTAACAAAGTCATAACCATCGTCTGAATGCTTTGAAATAAGATCAGGATGGGTTAGTGCAATTCCGGTATCAAGAACGGCTACTTTGATTGCTTCATTACCAGTAGTCGTATCCCAAGCGTCTGGAAGATTTATTTTTTCGTAGTGCCATTACTGATTGTATTGACTATCATTTGGCGTTAATGATTTGTAACGACGGTAGTTTGGCTCTGCGTATTCAACGCAGGGTAAGTGCGCAATCTCTCTCGCGGCCAAAAGTGTAGCCGCTTTTAGTTCAACTTCGCTAGGCTTGCTGCGGCTTTTACTGATATGGGTAAAAGATGATTTGTTAATAGCAGAGCTTTTGGAAAACTCAATAATACGATCTCCAAAACTATATAGGTTTGGGCCTGTTCTAGACCCCTTTTGTTGCAATGGACGGATCATTTTCGAGCTTTTTAGGTCGTTGACTTGTTTTGAGTTACAGTTTGACTTACGTTTAACGATAATATCGCCAATCACAAAATCGGCTGCTTTTGTGACATTAGTATTTGTAGCTTGAATACTAGTGTTAGAATAGTCAAAGGTTAGTTTATAGTCAGAACTAGACTTCAATTCACGGATTTCTGGATCATAAAAAATATGTACCTCTACAAAATAAGTGCCCCGAGCATTTGGTACGTTAATTACCAACCGCGTGTCATCAGAATTCCATGAAAAATCAATCAATTCACCGACCTCATTAAAGAGGTACAGATCTAAAAGCGGTACGAGACCGCTAGAATTGTTATCTGCAGAAGTATGAGGTATATCCAGTATAATCACTTCACCGCCCAAAGCATCAAACCTAAATATATCTGAAAAATCACCCTCTTGTTTCAATGGACCCTCATGGCCCTCACCTGGAACATTAACATAACCTGTTAATTGCATTGGAATACTGTCAATAATCTGTGCGGAATTGAAAGGCATTGAATCGTCAAAATTTCCGTTTGGAATAATGATAGACCTTTCATCATTAATATCTGAGTCTATATCGGTATTATCAGCAACGTATACTGCACCCGAGACAGGGTAACTAACTTGCCCCTGACTGACCTCAATAGAAACACTCTTGCTGTGCTTATAACCTTCATTATTCTCGACTGTAAGCTTGGCGGTATAAGTGCCTGCAGATGGATAAATATGCTGAGTTTTTTGGTAACTTTCCTGAATACCATCGCCGAAATCCCACAGATAAGACTTGATATTGTTTTGATCGCTTCCTGCAATACTGTCTCTAGCATTAAAATTAACAATTAATGGTGATGAGCCAGATTGATTGCCAATAGATATTACAGCTGTTGGTCGACTAGCATTGGGGATAACTTGAATAGTTAGATCAATACTGTTTAATGCCTTGCCATCAGACGCTGTAACCGTCAACTGGTATTGATTGTCTTTATCGGAATCTTTAGGCTGCTCGTAATCTGCGGCTTCAATAAAAGCCACATCACCCGTCGTGCTATCGAGTGTAAATAGATCTTTATCCACACCCTCACTGATAGAAAATGTGACTGGATCATTGTCAGCATCGGTGGCCGTGAGCTTAACAATCGATGTTTGACCTTCTTTTACCCTAAGAGCGCCATGATCGTTAAGAACAGGTGCACTGTTAGAGAGGATCTGAACCGTCAGATCAACGCTATCTGATGAATTAGCAGACTTGCCATCAGACGCTGTAACCGTCAGCTGGTATTGATTATCTTTATCGGAATCACTGGGCTGTTCAAAGTTTGCGGCTTCAATAAAAGCCAGATCACCTGTTGTGCTATCGAGTGTAAATAGATGTTTATCCACACCTGCACTGATAGAAAATATAATTGGATCATTATCAGCATCGGTGGCCGTAAGTTTAACGACCGATGTTTGACCTTCTTTTACGCCAAGAGCGCCTGGATCTATAAGAACAGGTGCGGTGTTAGTGGAAGGTGAAGGCTGTGGATTGGGATTATCACCACCGCCACCACAAGCTGATAGCATAACAAGTAAAAACGTACATGAAATTTTATGTGTAGATTCCATTCTAATTTACTCCTCATCCTTGAGAGAAATCAGTTAGCACCAGATCCAGCTGGTAAAATGTCAGTATAGTCCTGTTCAGTAAAAAATACTGACAAACTATTAAAATATGAAATTAACGAGAGTCATTATAAAAACGATTTATTCACTATTAAATAATCTATAAGTATTAGTGGTTTAGTGTAAATTTGAAAGAAGAGATCATAGGCTAGTTGAAAAATCGGTCTCCTATTGTGAGCCTGATCCGGTTTGTAGCTAAAGTGCTGGTTGACGTATCCTATGGTCAGAAAAATAGCATCATTAATCGTTAAGTTATTGGGCTCAACATATAATCTATCCAATAATCTAGCTTCTAAACTACCCCCAATTAATCTAGTGTACTATTAGTAAGAGGCCTATTAGAGACCCCCCTGGATAACAAGATTGCGTTACAATGGCCCCTGATAATAC
>CAXEWB010000057.1:0-11518 GCA_963999835.1 uncultured Cellvibrionales bacterium
TCCCGCTGAGGCGCAGCGTACAGTTGTCGATAGAATGACCCAGCGCTCGGAGGACACGACTCGGGAATTTCTGATTAAAAAAACTGAAGAGGAGCAAGCTGACTTTGAAACACAACAGGATTTGCGCAAGCTTGAGCAATTACTGGCCGAAGAAATAAAATTGGGCCAAGTAGCGGTCAGAATTGAAGATCAACAAGTCGTTGTTGAAATGCAATCGATGGAAACCAGTGGTGGGAACGATAATCAGTTGTCAGACTCAGCCAGTGGTGGCCCCATTAGTCAGGAAACCATTGATATAGCCGCCAAGATTGTTGACGCGCAGCCGACACTTGTCACCGAGGTGCAAGTGCGCAAGCAAGCACTGGCCTCTGGTGCCTCGGAGAAAGGTGCAGATGCTAAATCTGCCGTTGGTGACAACTTGGGTAGTGGTCAGGGACGCAATCAAAATATCGAAGATCAGTATCAAAAATTGCGTTCAGATCTTGCCGCTGAAGTTCAAATGGGATTGGTAGAGCTTGAGAAAAAAGATAACCGTATCACTGTGCGATTAGCCAGTCAGGGCTCGTTTATCTCTGGCAGTGCTGACTTACAGAGATCCTTTGAAGGCATTTTAAACAAGGTCGGTGGTTCATTGGCAAGAACACAGGGCAAGGTGCGTGTTGAGGGTCATACAGATAATGTGCCAGTGGCATTTAATCGGCGATTTAACTCTAACTGGGATTTGTCCGCCGCCCGTTCAGCCGCAGTTGCAGATTACTTTATTAACAACTCTGGTTTATCGCAAGAGAATATCACTGTAGCAGGTTTTGCAGATACGAAACCCATCGATACTAATAGTTCAGTCGATGGGCGGGCCCGCAATCGACGTATCGAGGTGATTGTAGATGGCGCTCAATAGGCCACTACTCCGTTTAGGATTTGAGGTATCGTGATGGCAGATGAAGACGACATACCAAAATTAAATGCTCCCGAAGAAAGTTCTGAAGCACCAGCTCAAACGCTGCCAGAAGAACAGACAATGGTGACTGAAGTGCCCTCTGAGCCAGAATTGGATGAAGAAGAAGAGGATGAGGAACCCCCACCGGAGCCGGAGCCCGCGCCCGAGCCTGATTGCCCCCCCTGTAAATCGGGTGCTCCGGCGTGGATGGCCACATTTGCTGACATGGCAACCCTATTGATGGCTTTTTTTGTTCTTATTCTGTCCTTTGCACAAATGAATGTACCGAAGTTTAAAGAAGAGAGCGGATCTTTAAAAAATGCCTTTGGTGTACAGAGAATGATTCCTACGGTTGAGCCGCCACTGGCCAAAAATATTGTTGCTCAGCAATACAAAAATGCTCAAGTGGAACCCACCCTAATGAGGGTCATTCAAGAGCAAACCACCGACGAGCCACAGCCAATCGATCCAGAATTAAAAACTGATATTAAAAAATCTGACTTCGATACCAACTCAGATATTGAAGCAGTACAAAAAACTCTCGCCAAAGAGATTGCCGAGGGCAAAGTTAGCCTGCGGGTTGAGGGACAACAGCTAGTGGTTAAAGTTAATCCTGAAGCTAGGCAGGGCCGGCAAGGTCAAAATAATCAATTAGATTCCTCGGCCCGAATTGCCCAGAATGATCTGGAGATCTATGCAAAAATAGCTGCCGCTCAAGCACAGGTAGAATCGCAAATTAGTGTCGAGGAGGCATCCCCTAGCGATGTGGCTGAAGACATGTCCGCGCAGTCCAATGAAGACACTCAACGCGCTTTGGCTGACCAATACCAATTACTGCGCATGCGCCTGTCATCCGAGATTGAAAAAGGCTTAGCCGAAGTAGAACGCGATGGCGATAAAATCATTGTGCGACTTGCAGAGCAAGGTTCTTTTAGAAGTGGTTATGCTGAACTTCAGCCAGGATTTTTGCCCCTCTTAAATAAAGTGGGCAATTCAATCAGTGATTCTATAGGTATGATCACAATTGAGGGACATACTGATAATGTGCCCATTGCGTTTAGTGACCGCTTTCGCTCGAACTGGGATTTATCAGCAGCTCGCTCGGCAGAGGTAGCAGATTACCTCCTCGACAATACAGCGATTGAAAATGGCCGCGTCACCGTCACTGGTTTCGCTGATACCCGACCATTGGCCTCCAATGCCACCGCTGAGGGGCGCTCAAAAAATCGTCGTATAGAAGTTATCCTAGAGAGCGGTTAATGATATTAGCCAGACTCAGGCTTAGGCCGGTAACTCAAACAGTGGCTACCATGCACGCGTATAACCTCAAGACTGGGCAACACCTTTGATTTAAATCCCATGGCTGTGCAACCATAGGGCCGCTTGCGGTCATGGGTGATTTTAAAGTACTTGCAGGCCCAACAATCAGGGCTTTTGTTTTTTTGCTGAATCACGCTTAGGCTTCCAAAATTCTTGGTAAAGTTTCCACAAAACGACTACAACAAAAGCTGTTCCAAACAGCATGGCTGACAAATTGGTCAGATTAAGGCCCTGCAGATGGCTAAATTCTGGCTGCGTATAGATTACGATAATAATGGGCACCGCAATAATAAGATAATTACGAATCAGTCTGCAGACTTCGCAGGTAGGTTTGTTATCTTGTCTGGCCATAGAGAATCCCCTACTATTATTACCATCGATTATAGAACGCTTAACAATTAAAGATCACCCCTGCAGGTCATTTAATTAGAGCACTGTACCAAGTGAACTAAATAGCATTCGGTTCACTATAATAGGGTTATAATTGAGCAATGATTTTGCGGTGGACTTTTACAAACCTCCGACAACTTGGCAGAGGCGTATCGAACATGATTCTTACAATAATATCTCCAGCTAAAAAACTCGACTATGGTCAAGCCCTACAGCCAGTGGAGCACAGTCAGCCAGAATTTCTTGACCATGCATCTGAACTCTTACAAGACTTAAAGACAATGTCTCCTCAGCAACTTTCCTCACTGATGGGCCTAAGCGATAAGTTGGGTGCCCTTAATTACGAGCGCTACCAAGCTTGGCAACGACCATTCTCGCCAGATAACGCCAAGCAAGCTGTACTAGCCTTTAAAGGGGACGTCTATCAAGGACTAGATGCTGAAAGCATGAACGATGATGATTTAGCTTGGGCACAAGATAACCTGCGTATCTTATCTGGACTCTATGGTCTTTTGCGCCCACTGGATCTTATGCAACCCTACAGGCTAGAAATGGGGACCAAATTTGCCAATAAGCGTGGCGCCGATCTCTACGCATTTTGGGGTAATCTTATTACTGACAAAATAAATGAGCATTTGAAAGAGGCAAAGAATCCGGTGCTACTTAATCTGGCCTCCAATGAGTATTTCAAATCTGTGCACCAAGAAAAAATCCATGCACCTATCATCACACCTGTGTTTATGGATAAAAAGAACGACAAGTACAAAATTATCAGCTTCTTCGCGAAAAAGGCTCGCGGTCTAATGAGTGCTTTCATAATCAAAAACCGCATTTCTGAGGTAGAACACATCAAAAACTTTGACAGCGCAGGCTATAGCTATAACCAAGCTATGAGTGAAGGAGACAAATGGGTGTTTACTCGCGCTCAATAAAAACTGGCTGTACTACTCAATAATGGAAAAGCCCTTTTCTCAGGCCTGCGAAAACAACCGCGGACCAATTCTTGAGGTTCTCAAACCCCTATTAGCGGATAAAAGCCTAGTTCTGGAAATCGGCAGCGGCACAGGTCAACACGCAGTATGGTTTGCTCAACATATGCCACACCTTATCTGGCAAACCAGCGATCTGTTAGAAAACCATTGGGGTATTGAACAGTGGCTGAGTTCTTATCCAAGTGACAATCTACCGCTCCCACTTGAACTCAATGTGTTTCAAGACAATTATCCAGTGGCAAACTTTGATGCCATGTTTACTGCCAATACAGCCCATATTATGCCTTGGGAAGGGGTCGTGAAAATGTTTGATCGCCTAGCTGTGCAACTACCAACCAAGGGTATATTCTGTCTCTATGGTCCAATGGGCTATGATGGCCTAATCACACCACAGAGTAATATTCAATTTGATCAATTTTTGCGACAACAGTCATCGCATATGGGGATTCGCCAATTTGAGGATATCAATCGTCTGGCTTCAATTGCTGGGCTTGAATTATTAGAGGATTATGCGCTACCTGCCAACAATCACCTTATGGCTTGGCAAAAAAAGTGAAGCCCTGTGGATACGTTTAATAGATCGCGTAGTTTACAGCTCGATTAAATAGTCCAATGCCAAACCAATAAATACCACCATGCCGACACGATGGTTGTTTAAAAAAGCACTAAAACAGGCTTCGGGCTCGCGAGATCTGGCAACCCTATGCTGGTTGATAAAATAAACTCCCGCTGCGAATAATCCAAAGGTATAAATCCATCCTCGGTCAAAATAATTACCTGCCATAAGCATAAGAAGCAACATGCCCAGTTGAAGTAGTACAATGACAGAAAGGTCATGGCGGCCAAATAGGATCGCAGTCGACTTAATACCCACCATCAAATCATCTCGCCTATCCACCATCGCATAGTAAGTATCAAAGGCAATTGTCCACAAGATCACTGCTACAAACACTAGCCAAAGCCCCTCTGGTAATTGCTGCCGTTCAGCGGCAAATGCCATAGGCACTGCCCAAGCCCAAGCAGCACCCAAACCTAATTGGGGTAAGTGGGTAATTCGCTTCAGAAACGGATACGTTGTAGCCAAAAGCAAACCAACCAGTGATAGAGCAATGGTCATTAGATTAGTCTGCAGTACCAACAACAAACCCGTTAGCAGCAAAAAGCCAAACAATGCCAGTGCATGATGAGGCTTTATCTCACCATTTGGCAGAGGCCTTGCGCTTGTCCGCTCAACTGCACCATCGACATGTCGATCAGCATAGTCATTAATCACACAGCCTGCAGCACGCATTATTATCACGCCCAGAGTAAAAATAATGAGGTTTTTAAGTGACGGGCTACCACTTCCGGCAAACCACAGGGCCCAATAGGTGGGCCACAGTAAGAGGTAAGTACCTATAGGCCGATCCAAGCGCATCAAACGCACCCAAGGATTGGATTGTAGGGAAATGTTATTTAGCATAGCCCGTTTCTAGCTGTGGGGATAGGATTGTTCATTATAAAGCTGAAAGGGCTGCAAAAAAATCTCAGATACCAATAGTGGCTTTTTATCCAATCGAAATATTGATCGACGGCCCCACAGTGGATCAATGGCAGTACCGAACTGATTCCCTAGTATAGGTGTGGATAACTGGAAATTCGCAACCTGCACAGGCTCTCGACGCATGGTTGAATCATTAAATAATAGAGCGCCTAACGGCCGGTTATACAGCCATTTAAGCTTGCGCAATCTGCCTGTTAAGGTGCTGAGAGGAATAATA
Source organism: uncultured Cellvibrionales bacterium (assembly GCA_963999835.1). Taxonomy (GTDB): domain Bacteria; phylum Pseudomonadota; class Gammaproteobacteria; order Pseudomonadales; family Porticoccaceae; genus HTCC2207. The sequence continues at coordinate 5,400 of CAXEWB010000057.1, forward strand.
CTTCTGGCGAAGACCCAGGGCTGTCCCATACCAATTAAAACAACCTCCCTCACAAGTGCTTGAAGTCTATTTCCCAACTTCAATGCCTGCCTCTCAGACAACCTAGGCTGCTGCAGCCGCTGCTTGACAAGCTTAACCGACAAGTTGCCATTGCTCACCGTCAACAGTCGATCCGTGAGGGAACCTGTATCAAACAGCCAGTTCTGCCAGAAAGTAGGGACTCTGTAGTCACTATCACTGAACATTGAGCGCCAGAGTGGCTCAGGGTGGACAAAGGCTCTTGAAAAGGACAATGACTTTATACTCTTTTTGGATAAATCTTAGCACTACCTTCAGGTCGGGCACGAAAGCGTTTGTACTCCCACTGATACTGAGCAGGGTCTAAGTTGGCTATTGCTTCAACGCCACTATTCATTGCAGCCAGACTTAGCTCGAAATCTGTGCTGTAAATATCTTCCTCAGGATCAAAAAAGTGCAGGTGCCAACCTCCCGGCTCTCGTAATGCACAGGCGAAAATTATCCGTGAAGCCGAGCGCTTGAGCAAATTGTAGGGCAGGGTCATCGTTAGCGCCTGAACACCAAATAGTGGGGCAAACTCACCACTGTTGGCAGGTGGTTGCTGATCTGGAAGAATCGCTGTCATCTCACCCCTTTGCAATGCCTTCATCAAGGATGCCACGCCACGCACGTTTGTCGGGACCAAATCAGCGCCCGTTCTCTGTCGGGCGCTTTTTATCCAGTCCCCTAACATGGCCATTTTGGGCGGTTGGAATAAAGAGGTCATCTGTGTGTGCTTAGCTACCCATAAACCGACCACTTCCCAATTCCCCTGATGGGGTATTAATATGATTGTGCCCTTGTCATTATTGATCGCATCATAAAGGAGATGTTCTCCCTCCATCCCAATAATCTTTGTCTGTAACCAATCAGACGCTCTGCGCCACAGACCGGGGGTTTCAAATAGAGCTTGTCCAAAATGAACCATTCGCTGAGCTGCCAACTCAGCAACCTCTTGTTGGTCAAGCTTGGGAAAGCACAGCGCAATATTGATCTTTGCCACGCGATAGGGTTGCACGGAAAACCTGACCATAAGGCGCCCCAGAATGCGACCGAAAAGTCTGGCCAAACTCAGAGGTAAAAAAGATATTAATTGCAAGCTGGCGAGAGCTAGCAGTTGTTTCATAGTTTTTCTGGCAATTCTTCAAGCAGGTATTGACGCAATTCCGCGCCAACTTCGTTGTGTTCCAAGCCCAATTCTATGTTTGCCTTCAGTAATCCCATCTTGCTACCACAGTCGTAACGGATACCTTCGTACTCGTAGGCTAGGACTTGCTCCTTGACCAGTAGCGTCTGAATGGCATCAGTTAACTGTAACTCCCCCCCGGTGCCTGGCTTAAGGTTGACCAAATGCTCAAAGATATGTGGCGTAAAAATATAGCGCCCGGTGACACCCATATTCGACGGAGCCTCTTCATAGGCGGGCTTCTCAACAATTTGATCTAGCCGATAGACGCGATCAGACTGTTTTTTTCCGCTAATAACACCGTAAGAAGAAATATCTGGCCCCTCTACTTGCTGCACTGCAATAACGGAGCTTTTGTAGTAATAATAGGCCTCTACCATCTGTTTGAGCGCACCTTTTTTGTGGTGGATAAGATCATCTGCCAACAGGACTGCAAATGGCTCATCCCCTATAAGATGTGACGTTATCGCCACAGCATGGCCCAATCCTAGGGCTTCGTTTTGACGAATATAGGTACAGCTAACACCTTTGGGCACTACATTTTGCGCTACATCTAGCAATGCTTTCTTGCCCCTCTGTTCGAGTTGGTGCTCAAGCTCATAGGCCTTATCAAAGTGGTCGGCGATACTGCGCTTGGTGCGGCCGGTGACAAAAATCATCTCGGTAATGCCTGCAGCTACCGCCTCTTCTACCGCATATTGAATCAATGGCTTGTCGACTACAGGCATCATCTCCTTGGGGTTGGCCTTAGTTGCTGGCAAAAATCTTGTGCCCATTCCAGCCACAGGAAAAACCGCTTTTCGCACACTTTTACTCTGCTTTGTATCTACCATTTAGTGCTCCGTTTAAATCACTTAATTCAGCTGAAGCGATATTATAGCCTTAACTGGTCAGCTATGTTTGACGAAATAATCGCTCTACAACTATTTTTGTCCTATCTTTATCACCGCACGCGTTTATAATTGCCAATTATTGGCAATGTATTAACTGTTGGTGGCTTTGGTGAGCAATATGATAGCGGCTCCTGATACGTTTCAGGAACTAATCGCGAGACTTCAAGACTATTGGGCACAACAGGGTTGTGTGATTATGCAACCCTTAGACATGGAGGTGGGCGCCGGCACCTTTCACCCTGCTACGTTTTTGCGCTCAATTGGGCCAGAGGTTTGGAACGGCGCCTATGTTCAGCCATCTCGTCGTCCCACCGATGGCCGTTACGGGGAAAATCCCAATCGACTGCAACACTATTACCAATTTCAAGTGGTCATGAAGCCATCGCCAGCTGACTTCCAAGACCTGTATCTGGGATCACTGCAACATCTGGGCGTGGATCTCTCTGTGCATGATGTTAGGTTTGTGGAGGATAACTGGGAGTCACCCACCCTAGGTGCATGGGGACTTGGTTGGGAGGTTTGGCTCAATGGCATGGAAGTCACCCAATTCACCTATTTCCAGCAAGTGGGCGGACTCGAATGTTACCCAGTAACCGGTGAAATAACCTATGGCATCGAGCGAATTGCCATGTATCTGCAGGGTGTGGATAGCATCTACGATCTTATTTGGTCACGCAGTGCTAATGGTGTTGTTACCTATGGTGATGTCTTCCAGCAAAATGAGAGAGAACTATCAGCCTACAACTTTGAACATGCTAATACTGATTTCCTATTTAATGCTTTTGATCAATACGAAGCAGATGCTGAACGCTTGGTTGCAGCCAAGTTGCCCCTACCAGCCTATGAGATGGTGATGAAAACTTCCCATACCTTGAATTTGCTCGATGCACGCAAAGCTATATCCGTCACCGAACGACAACGCTTTATATTGCGCGTTCGCAGCATAGCTCGCCAGGTGGCCATCAGCTACTTTGAATCACGAATGGCTGAAGGCTTTCCGCTAGCTGAGACGTCAATCGCACAGGAAGTGGTGGCCAAATATCAGGGAGAATCAAAATGAAGTCTGATTTTCTCGTTGAGATAGGAACCGAAGAACTACCCCCCAAGATCCTCAAGCAGTTGTCCGAGGAGTTCGCCTCTGGTGTCTTGGATGGCTTTACAAAGCATGGCCTTAACTATGGCGGTGAGCAAATATTTGCTACGCCACGAAGGCTTGCCGTCCTGATCAAGGATTTAGACCATCAGACAGCTGACAAAGACGTAGTGATCTGGGGTCCGCCGGTAAATGTCGCCTTTGCAGGTGATAGCAGCCCCACCAAAGCCGCTGAGGCTTTTGCCAAGAAAAATAATTTATCGCTCAATGAGCTTAAAAATCATATTGACTATGATGGCCAACAAGACAAACTTTGCCTGCGCCAAACTAAACCGGGCGCTCAGACCTCGCAATTAGTAACAGACGTTATTAATCAGTCATTGAGCACGCTTTCGATCCCCAAGCGTATGCGCTGGGGTAGCGGCAAGGACGAATTCTCCCGCCCCGTGCAATGGGTGTTACTGCTGTTTGCCGATTATAGTTTTCAGGACAAGATCCTTGGACTAACGCCCAGTAACACTACATGTGGGCACCGTTTTCATGCCAACGGGGACATTACAGTTAAGTCACCGAGCTCCTATCAGCAACAGCTGCGAGATGCTTTTGTTATTGCCGATTTTGACCAGAGGAAAACTGCTATTCTAGAGGGCATTAACAATCTGAACAAAAATGGTTCAGGTACAGCAGTCATAGATAATGATCTGCTTGAGGAAGTCACTGCATTAAATGAGTGGCCAGTGCCTCTTCTGGGTAAATTCGATCAGCATTTCCTCTCGGTGCCCCAAGAAGCCCTTATCTCATCCATGAAAGAGCACCAAAAATACTTTCATATGGTAGATAAGAACAACAATCTACTTCCGGCTTTTATCACTGTTGCCAATATTGAAAGTAATAACCCACAACAGGTTGTCGATGGCAATGAGCGAGTCATACGCCCACGTCTAGCAGATGCTGCCTTCTTTTATGAAAACGATAAACTCAAAACCCTTGAGAGCAGAAGACCGCTGCTAAAAGAGATTGTCTTTCAAGCTCAACTTGGCTCTATGTACGACAAGACTAATCGCATTGCTGCCGTTGCTACCAGCTTTGCAACATTAATTGATGCCGATGCAGACCTTGTTCGACGCGCGGCTGAATTAAGTAAATCTGATCTTGTCACTGATATGGTAGGTGAGTTTGACACCTTGCAAGGGTCGATGGGACGCGATTATGCATTACACGATGGTGAAGACCCACAGGTAGCCGAGGCACTCTTTGAACAATATCTCCCTCGCTATGCAGGAGACATAATCCCTGTTACCAAAACAGGTGTTGCCCTTGCTTTAGCTGATAGGCTAGACAGCTTAGTAGGCATTTTTAGTATAGGACAGCAGCCCTCTGGATCCAAAGATCCCTTTGCATTGCGCAGGGCGAGCCTTGGCGTGTTGCGGATATTAATTGAAGGCGAGGTAGATATTGACCTAGGTTATTTAATACAGCAAGCCAAAGCCCAGCTTCAAGATTTCAACAGTAGTGAACAGGGTGCAGGAGATGTGAGTGAGCAAGTACTTACTTACGTTTTAGGCCGTCTGAAGTCTTGGTATAAAGATCAAAGCCTAGATGCAGAAGTCTACAACTCGGTTGCCTGCCTTAAATTATCCAATCCTCTAGATATCAACGCTCGGGTTGAGGCTGTTAATAAATTTACCCTTTTACCAGAGGCATCTGATCTGGCTGCTGCCAATAAACGCGTTTCAAATCTGCTTAATAAACAGGCTGATACTGAAATCCCTAGCGCTATTGATAATTCCCTGCTTGCAAATGAGGTAGAAAAACAACTGGCTACAAAGATAGCAAGTCTTGCCAAGACCATTTCGCCACTGCTTGAGCATCGGGACTATTATGCAGTACTTGAACAATTGGCAACTCTGCGTGATCCTGTAGATCAATTCTTTGAAGAAGTAATGGTTATGACAGATGATCTGCAAGTGCGCACTAATCGATTAGCCCTGTTAAATAAGCTCCAGCAATTATTTATGCATGTGGCGGATATTTCTCAGCTAGTCACAACAAAATAACAGAGCTAGTATCCATTGTTTTCCTCTTTATTAACTTGTTTACGATCGTTGGTCTTTTACCTTGGTTTCGTGCCCATTATTGCCGTAGCCAGTACCTTGACCTGTCTGCTTTGCTTTCTGCCATTAAAGTATTTACAACGCGTAGCAACGCTGGGTAATCATGCCATTATGCTGTGGTTGCAGGTAACCTGTGGCATAAATATAACAGTATCAGGGTCTGAACACTTACCCTCTGGCCCCTGTGTCATTCTGAGTAACCATCAAAGTACTTGGGAGGCGTTCTTCATGCAGTGGTATTTTCAGCCTGCCTGCTTTATTTTAAAACGTGAATTGCTATGGATTCCATTTTTTGGTTGGGCGCTGTATTTTATGAGGCCTATCGCAATTCGGCGCTCTAAGCCGTCGAAGGCCATTAGGTGGGTATTGAAACAAGGTTTAGAAAGGATTCAATCTGGCTATAAAGTGGTAATTTTTCCAGAAGGGACAAGAAGAAAAGAAGGTACACTCGGGGAATTTAAAACCAGTGGCGCCGCGTTGGCAAAATCTGCAAAAGTGCCTGTAGTGCCAGTTTCACACAACGCTGGTGAACATTGGAAACAACCCGGGTTTTTAAAAGTCGCAGGTACCATTCACATGCAGATTGGCAGGCCAATTGATAGCACAAAGTTATCCGCTAGAGAAATTACCGAGCAGGCTCACCATTGCATAAACAGCAGTCTTAAACATCAAGATTAACCACTGACAGGGCATTTGTCTCAATAAAGTCCCTTCGAGGCTCTACTTGATCACCCATCAACGTGGTAAACATTTGATCAGCAGCAATGGCATCTTCA
>CAXEWB010000058.1:0-2342 GCA_963999835.1 uncultured Cellvibrionales bacterium
TGACGTCTGCCGCCAGATCCATTGCTCCAAAAGAATTAAATGCAGCATTGACTGTTTTAAAATCACTACCAATTAGCGCTTTCTTGGAAACCCTGTTTAAAGCACCGCCTGTTCCACCTCTACCAAATAGAAGTGCATTGGGTCCTCGCAAGATTTCTACCTGATCCACGTTATAAAGTGAGCGGTAGTACTGAACGTCGTCTCTTGCGCCATCCTGAAAAAAATCAGCGGTTGATCTTACACCTCTGAAAACTACAGCATCACGGTGCCCCTCGCCTTGAGAGGTATTTACTCCAGGGGTATATCGGATGATATCGCCAATTTCACTCATTCCTTGACTGCGAATATCTTCATCAGTAATGATCGACAGAGACTGAGGAACATTAAGAATCGGGGTTGGTATTTTAAGCGCATTAATCTGATCAGATTGGAGTACCTTGCCTTTTACAACAATTTCTTCAATATCTGAACTCTGAGCAATAACGCTAGTTGAAATCAAAAGACCATAAACAGCTATGCCTTTTACTAACAATGAGTGCTTCATAAAGTTATTCCTTACCTAATTAGGTAGTTTGTAAATACAGATGGTAATAATAATGATTCTCATTTCTATTTGCAAGAACTTTCTATTTTATCGCCTCGATTTATCGTTCAGGGATAGGCAGGACGGATGGAATTAAATAATTCGCTATAAGAAATCTATTGGGACTCTAAGAGAGATTATTTCTTTGATTAGAATTAAATGAGCATCAGCATTGTCAATGTGGCTACTGGAACCCATAGGATTTTTTACACAACTCCCAATGCGAATTGAGTTACGTAGATTCACAGAGTCCGTTTTGGGGTTATAAATTACTTACTGACTATGGCAATCTCTCTTGGTCTGGCTCTGTAAAAGAGACTGCCTCAAACAGGCTACAAGCTAGAACACGCTACTAGAGAAAAACCTTGTTCACTAATTGTCTGGTTGATCGCTTCCTACGGCCTCATCAATTAGCTCTTTGAGCTCTCCCTTCTCATGCATATCAGTGACAATGTCGCAACCGCCAATTAATTCTCCGTTGACCCATAACTGTGGGAAGGTTGGCCAGTTGGCGTAGGTAGGCAAATTGGTACGAATTTCTGGATTTGATAACACATCGACATAAGCAAATCGATGGCCACAGCCCATTAGCGCTTGGACAGTTCTTGCAGAAAAACCACATTGTGGTTGATTGGGTGATCCTTTCATATAGAGCAATACAGTATTGTTTTCTACTTGATCACGTATTGTTTCCATTATATCCATTAGTTTGTACCTTTTTTGATAACTGACTAAAGTGTGCATTTTAACGTTTTTAATCTACGCTGGATATGTGATTTTGTCCCTATTGGTAATAAAAATTGTAAATTAGGTGATCATAGGCAGAGCCCCAATATATTGCGATATATCGCCAATTTACTTATAATAACGACTTAATAAGGGCAGCACCGCTGCCCTTTTTCTGTTGGCAAACGAAACTGATTACTACCATGACTAACGCGCTAATGAATACCTATGGCGAAAGAGCGATGACCCTTGTTAAGGGGCATGGCGCTTGGCTGTGGGATAACCAAGGGAACAAATATCTGGATGCCTTATCCGGCATTGCGGTTTGCGGTTTGGGGCATTCTCATCCCGCGGTCTCTTCCGCAATAGCTGAACAATCAGACCAGCTGCTCCACTGCTCAAATTTTTTCAGCATTCCTCATCAAGAGCAGTTAGCGGAAAAACTCTGCGCTATCTCTGGTATGACCAATGTATTTTTTGGTAATTCCGGCGCTGAAGCCAATGAAGCGGCAGTTAAAATGGCAAGGCTTTATGGTCATAAAAAAGGCATAGAGCTTCCCACCGTATTGGTGATGGATAACGCTTTTCATGGGCGCACCCTTGCCACACTGAGTGCATCTGGAAGCAGAAGAATTCAGGCGGGTTTTGAGCCTCTGGTCAGGGGTTTTGTGCGCGGTCCGTTTAATGATATTGAAGCGCTTAAGGTCATTGCAGATAATAATCCCAATATATGTGCTGTATTCGTAGAGCCCTTACAGGGAGAGGGTGGTATCCGCGTTGCCGACCCTGACTATCTTAAACAACTGCGCCACTTTTGTGATCAGCAAGACTGGCTTTTAATGCTAGATGAAGTGCAGACCGGAAATGGTCGTACTGGCAAATACTTCTACTATCAACACAGTGGTATAGAGCCAGATGTGGTTACCACGGCTAAAGGTCTTGGAAATGGTGTGCCAATTGGAGCCTGTTTGGCGCGCGGAAAGGCCGCTGATTTAATGCAACCGGGCAATCATGGCTCTACCTTTGGTGGCAA
>CAXEWB010000059.1:0-6030 GCA_963999835.1 uncultured Cellvibrionales bacterium
CTATGGGGTTGAACCTAGCCCGATAGGTAATTCTCATTTTGGGGACGATAGCAACATCGAAAGTAATGAGCCCAGACAGAGTAAAAAAAACTTTTTTGTCTCGATTTAAGGCGCCGTTTTTTCGCATAGATTACGAGCTGAAGCTACTGCGTCATAACCACTTCTGCAAGACGCCTAATAGGAAGAGCCTAAAAGGCAGTTTTGACAATCCATCCACTTTGAAAACTAGTCGAGCCGTACAAAGATAGAGAATTAAGACTACTCTCGCCAATGATCCCCTACCCAAGGCGTAGGTAAGATATAGTGCCTAAGGTGTGCCGCTAGCGACCTCTGGCGCCCTACAGAGAAACCTGCCACGATATGTTGCCAGGGAGTTCGAACCTTATCACCGGCGTGATAGCGCCCATCAATGGCATCCTGTGGGTTTAAGTCGCCAGGAAAAATAACTAGCTTACTGCTCTGGGGCAACTTAGAAATCTTGAAATAGTTGATTGGAAAGGTGCGTCTGCAATTGTGCCTAAAATGCAAAACCCAGGGCTTTGGCCAAAACTTTATTCCTCCGGGCGTATTTCTGGTTACATAGCGCTGTTCATACTTGTACTCTGTGGCAATCCCTAATGGGTCAGTGGAAAATTTTTCGAGCAAGGGGAATAACTTTCCTACAGGGAATCGGTACACTGACGTCTGACCTAGCTTTTCCAGCGGATTACTGGGATTGCGAGCCAAGATAACATCATCGGCATCACCATACTCGAAAAACGCATCTAGATTACCGGTTATTACCAAGTCCAAATCGAGAAATAGCACGGGTCCAGATAAACCCCCTAATGTTTCGCTCCACAGTCGACACTTAGGCCAGATACCCTTCTTTGTTTTTGGCACTTCAAAGTTGAGTTCAGGTAGCGGCGCTACATTGACATCAGGGCGAATCCCGTGAGTATTATCAGTAAAGCAAGTCAGCGTAAATGGAGGCGTGATATGTCTGGCAACCATTCCATACAGGCGGTTAATATAACTGGCGCCATATTTAGTCCCCCAGTTAATGCAGATAATTTGTTTTAACACGTTTTAACCCAACTCTATTAATCTAACTACGTCACTAAATAATTAACAACTAGACTCAATGCCAATGCTCGGCTACCCAAGTTGCAGGCTTAAAACGGCGGTACCACTTGCCACTCACACCAGCCACTGCATCATGGGGATCAGGTTTACCATGGAATACTAACACACGCGTATCCTCAGGCATCTCTGTCTCTCGGGCCACAAACAGTGAGAAAGGTTTTATACAGTGACGCTTAAAACTGCGGCACCAACTATCCGGCCAGTAAACCAGCGCATTTTTTTTCATTAGTGTGGCTGACAGGTATTCCTGCTCGTTGCGATGGGTCTGCTTAATCTGCTCAAAGGATTGCTCAAATTCCGCGAGTATCTCGGGGTGAGCTCCCACTTCAAAGCGATACACAGAGGAGTTTCCAGTGCCATCTTTTTTGATCCAATCTTTGATAATCATCACCTCACCAGGACAATCAAATAAATCATCCAAGCTACCGGTGATAATTAAATCTAGATCAAGACATAAGACTTTGCCCTTGAGATCATAAAGGGTCTCAGAAAACACCGCTAATTTATTCCAACCGCGCTCTGGGCCATCTAAATTTACAGCGATTTCAGGCAGCGGGAATACTTCAATACGACTATCTAGGCTCTTGGCGTCTTCGGTTAAACAGACAAAGCGAAATTCTCGGCTGAGATTTCTCGCCACCATCGAATAGAGCGTATTCACATAGTCAGCGGCGTACTTAGTACCCCATTTCATGCACAGTACGTTGACAACTTCCTTTGAAGGAGCATTCATAGTGTTTCCGAGATCAGCGTGAGAATTAACTAGCGATAGGCGTTAGCCAGTGCTGATAGTTGGCGCTCTTACCACGCACTAAATCAAAGTAAGCTGCCTGTAATTTGCCAGTGATGGGGCCACGCGCTCCAGAGCCAATGATGCGGCCATCGTATTCACGAATAGGAACAATTTCAGCAGCGGTGCCACTGAAAAATGCCTCATCGCTGATATATACTTCATCTCGGGAGATACGCTTTTCATGCACATCAATGCCCAAATCAGCGGCTAATTTAAAGACTGTATCTCTGGTAATGCCATCAAGACACGAGGTAAGGTCTGGTGTGTAAATTTTGCCATTGCGCACAATAAAGAAATTCTCCGCGCTACCCTCGGCCACATAGCCCTCTGGATCAAGCATAATGGCTTCATCACAGCCGCTGTCTAGCGCCTCACGCAAGGCAAGCATAGAATTAATATAGTTGCCACTGGCTTTGGCTTTCACCATAGTTATATTGACATGATGCCTAGTGTAAGAGGAGGTGCGAACTTTTAATCCGCTCTCTAGCGTTTCTGGCGAGGTGTAGGAGGGCCAGTCCCAGGCAGCAATTCCAAGATGTACTTTTAGGCCCTCAGCGCGCAGTCCCATACCCTCAGAGCCAAGAAATACTAGGGGTCTGATATAGGCAGCTTGCAATTTATTGGCACTTATTACCTCGCAGATCGCAGCGCTGACCTGTTCCTCGGTGTAAGGAATCTGCATATGCAGAATTTTTGCCGAGTTAAACAAGCGTTTAGTGTGATCCTCAAGACGAAACACACAGGTACCGGCTGACTCGGTCTCATAGGCACGAATGCCCTCGAATACGCCAGTGCCATAATGTAGAGATGATGTTAGGAAATGTGTCTGGGCGTCACGCCAATCCACCAGTTCACCGTCCATCCAAATAAAACCATCTCGGTCTGAAAATGTCATTGACCTTTCCTTCTTTTGATTACCAAAAAACGTTTAATCTGCAAAAAAAGCATGCCATTGGTCTATTACCGCTTTCCTAAGATCGGCAAATTGCGATGACAAAACCTCTGTAGACTTGTTTTGTAACTGCAAGCTGTGGGTTTCCGAACGATAGGCTCGGTAGGCATCCATCAACAGCTTAGCTTGTTGCTCACCTAGAACACCACAGCTAGCCATTGTTTCCAATGTTCGAATAGTATCCGACCATTGAGTTAATTGCTTATATTTGTGCGACCACGCTAAGACCGCAAATTGAACCATAAATTCAATATCTACGATACCTCCCGAGGCTTGCTTTAGGGAGAATTTATGCTCACTTGTCGTTTTATCAAGGTGTTTACGCATTTTGTTGCGCATTTCCGTCACTTCATTGCGCAACTGCAATAAATCTCTGGTGCGGCACAATTGCTCAGTGCGAATTTGTTGAAAACGCTCTCGGGTCTTTTTATCACCAGCCACTGCTCTTGATCGAACCAGTGCTTGGTGCTCCCAAGTCCAAGCATCTTGTTGCTGATATTTAGCGAATGCATTGAGGCTTGATACTAACATACCAGAATTACCTGAGGGTCTGAGACGCATATCAATTTCATAAGCTCGACCCGAAGCCGTTGAAGTTGATAGCATATGAATAATACGTCTTCCAAGGCGCGTATAAAAAATGGTGCTATCAATACTCTTGTTACCTCCATGAGTTTGATTGGTGGCATTTTCATGAAGAAAAACCAGATCAAGATCCGATTGATAACCCATTTCAGTACCCCCCATTTTACCGTAGGCAACAACAATAAAACCGGGGGTCTGTGAATTCTGTGGACTATTATGTTGCACTTTGGGTGCACCATATTCAGATGCCAATTGTTGCCAGGCAACATGGGTTACATGTTCTACCACGACTTCTGCAACCCATGTCAGTTGATCACTCACCTCCATTAACACCAGTGTGTGATTTATTTCACCCGCCGCTACGCGCAACATACAAGATCGACAGAAATAGCGTATCTCCTCCATATGCTGTTCTTGATCATCATAGGTTAGATGCAAGGTCTGTTGGCGCAACTGATCACGTAATTGGTGTTTTTCTAGGGGTCCATATAGGTGATGTGAATCCAATAATTCATCTAATAATGCTGGGTACTGGGTTAGTTGCTCGGCAATCCAACTGCTTTTTGAACAAAGCAATGCCAACTGCTCTAGGGCCTGTGGGTTCTCTACTAGCAATAAAAGATAAGCACTGCGTCGCAGAATTGCTTGAATTAAATTTAATACTCGCTCAAATGTCGTATCTGGATCCTGCTGCCCAGAGCAGGTTTTTAATGCTAAGGGTATTAAGGCATCCAGACGCGCACGGGAAATAGCCTGTAAGCCCAATAGAGTTCGGGTTTGATATAACTGCGCTAATTTATCTGCAATATCACTGGGCTGCTGATAATCCAGTTGTTGTATCAAACGCAGGCTTTCATTGCTGTCTAACTCTGGGTGCCACCCCTGTATAGCACTGGCATCATCATTAGTAGCATCGGTCGCATCATTGGCAATTATATTATTGAAATGCTCATGAACCTGATGCCGGTGTTGATCAAGTTGATGCAGAAAATCAGTCCACTGGCTAAATCCCATCACCCTAGCCACTCGTTGCTGAGCTAATTCATCAATGGGTAACTGCTGAGTTTGTTGGTCCGCTATACCCTGTAGAGCATGTTCAGTATTGCGCAGAAATTCATAGGCAACCCATAATTGGGATCTATCAGTTTCTGGAATTAATTGTTCCGCTACCAAGCAACTCAACACCTGATACAGTGATTGGGTTTGCAGTGTTTTTATTCTACCGCCCCTAATTAATTGGAAAGTCTGGGCAATAAACTCTACTTCTCGAATACCCCCCGCTCCCAATTTAATATTATCCTGCATGCCTTTGCGGACTACTTGCTGATTTATTTGCCGTTTGAGATCACGCAGAGATTCAATAGCACCGAAGTCTAAATAGCGACGGTAAACAAAAGGCTGAAGTATATTTTGCAACTGTTCTGCATCCTCAGCCTTGCCACAGACAATGCGTGCTTTGACCAACGCATAGCGCTCCCAGCCACGACCTTGAGCATGATAGTAATCCTCAAGCGCGGCAAAATTTTGTACCAAAGGGCCACTCTGACCATAGGGCCTAAGACGCATATCCACTCTGAATACAAAGCCATCAACGGTCTGACGGTCTAGAGACGCAATCAGTTTTTGGCCGAGACGTAAAAAGAATTCTTGGTTAGAGATCACCTTGGGCCCACCGCAAGTCTCACCCGCCTGAGGGTAGGCAAATATCAGATCAATATCAGAGGAAATATTTAGTTCATAGGCACCCATTTTCCCCATGGCTATGACTAACATTCTCTGTTCATCACCATTGGCAGCAAGTGGCGTACCAAGATCCTTAACAAGCTTATGGTGTAAGAAATCAAGGGCTACATTTATACAGGCCTCAGCCAGCAGAGTAAGCTCCCTTGTGGTCTGCAGAAGTGGCGTAAGACGCAGAAAATCACGCCAGATAATACGCACCATCTCGCGCTGTCTAAATCCTCTCAATATCCTAGCCAGACCCTCCTCGTCATCCGCAGCCAATGTTGCAACTTGTGACTGCAGCGCTTGTAAATAGTCACTATCTGTATAGGTTCTTTGCAGATCACCACTTTGCACTAACTGCTTAAATTCCTCAGGATTGCTCAGTGCTTGCTCGGCAACATAGTCACTGCAACCCCATACCAATGCGAGTTGCTCAGCAAATTGCTGCTCTTTCAGTCGCTGTTGCAACCATCCTGAGTCGCCAGTTGCCTCTAAAAAGCACTGCAGTTTATGTTCATAGCTAGCTTGTGGCGATGGCACTGGCACTGTTGTATTTCTCACTGTTATTTTTAAGCTGCCAAACTGTCTGTTAACAAAGGTTTTGATAGTGCGTAGAATTAACAGCAATCATATCATGAACAATAACTACGGCCTTAAAACCAACCATAAATTTCCTCTATCAACTTATTGGCTGCTGTTGCTTACAGTGCAAAAACAATATAATCGCGCCATGAACGTTAATAGCTATGTGGATTTCTTCCGCCAGACATCGCCCTATATTCATAGTCACAGGGGCAAAACCTTTGTCATTGCTGTCGATGGTGAGTCGGTCGCCGATGAAAACTTTCAC
>CAXEWB010000060.1:0-2903 GCA_963999835.1 uncultured Cellvibrionales bacterium
TAGTAAGCATCTCCTCTGTGTCGTATTTCATTGCCGCCGCCTTTTTCACCGAAAGCAGGCTTAACTTTTCTCGGCGGCTCAAAAAAAAGCCCCCTAGTTAAGGGGGCATTAATGTTTTACAGCAGATTACGGATCATCCACAAATGGCCGCTTCTTATGCGGATTCTGAAATACATAGTCATCTTTCTGCCTATTATCTACATAATCTTTTAATATGCCATGCAGATTATCTATATCAAAGATACTTATCTCAGGGTGTTTCTCAATCGATCGAGCATCGCGCTCTGTAAAGCGTTTTGGTGGCGTTTCAAATACATACATTTCTGGAAACACCTGCTCAATAGCCTCTTTTGAGTGAGCGTAAATGTAGTAAAAAACACCACCTGTTGTATAACTGTAAAAAACAATAAACTTTTTCTTATCACTTGATTGGTATCCATCTATAACTTCCATAGTAAGCATCTCCTCTGTGTCGTATTTCCATGCCACCGCCTTTTTCACCAAAGGCAGGCTTAATGCGCTTCTAGGTGGCAAAAAAAATCCCTAATAAAGGGAGCTGGAAGCATCATTGGTAGCTAGGACCTGGTGGTACACGCACTTTGCCCCGTTCTCGGTAGCATACCTTTTCAGCACCCAAAGGCACATGCCAAGCTATTTCAAAAGCAGGTTGATTGGCAACGGGTTTGTAGTAAGAGCTAAGCTCACTATCTGCATAGTAAATTTCTCCCTCAATTAATTTATACTTAGTGAAAAAATCAGGGTTGGGAACAGTATGTTTTTTATCTGATCTGCAATAGACAGATAGCGCCTCGGCATGCCAAATAACTAAGGCATCATCTAGAAGTTCTACTTCTGCTGGAGTTGTTATATCGATTGAAAATTGATAATTGGAGTAGCCGCCATCGGCAAAATCAAGTGTCAAAACATTCTTATTGGCTGTGTAGGAGGTTATTAAAAAGTCAATGTCAGTCGTACCACCCCACCAATATCCATAATAAGCCAGATAGCCTTGAAGTTTACCTTCGCTTGATACACTTCTAATAAGCTCTACTACCCTATTGGTCTCACTAAAATTACTCACAAGTTGTTCCTTTAAAAAACAAATCATTCAGGCAAACCTAGTCTCTTTTGACTGCATAATAAGGTTCACCTACGTTTCTATAGATATAACAACTATAGCCCTCATTCATAGGCCGTATCTTGCCTTTCTCTCGATGATAGGCACTGCTTTGGCCCGGAGGACCATCGGGTACACACCAGGCCATTTCAAAAGCAGGCTGATATGGCCTAGGCGCATAGTAATAATCATATGTATCATTATCACTGGTGAAGTACATTTGATTATCCACCCATCTATATTTTCTGTGATAACAGTTATTGGGAGAAAAATCTTCACCATACCCTTTCCAGTGCCATTCCAGACCAGAGGCCTGCCAAATAATCATTGCATCATCTTGCATTTCCAATTTGGCAGGGTCGATAATTAGCAGCGAAAGTTCATTATTAAAGGTTAATATCAACCTATTATCTTGACCCTTGTAAGATATTAGCTGGTGTCTAATATCCGGTTTATCACGCCACCAGTAGCCGTAGGAAGCGAGAAAGCCGCTGATATACGTGCGCCCTAGCTTATCTATGGCTCTAATTACCTTTTTTACTGGTCTGTTTGGCATTTTGGACTCCTCTTTCTTTAGCAGGGGGGTGTCATTGGTACAACCCGTCTGTATTCTATAATCCCTAAACTTTTCAATGGTCGCGTGTGGAAGTAATGGTCTAACGACTCCGACCCCATTGGTCTGTCTCTTCTACATCATATTATTCATAAGTTAATATGATAATAGACCAATTTTGACCGTTGGTAGTAATTTTGAATCACGCTGGCAGTTGGAGATGAAATATCCTTTATCGTGACAGTATCAGATTTATATAGGTCATTTTTTGTAATACATAGCTGGCGTAAGGGGTCTTTTACAAATGTAGGTGTGAAAAGGCATTTAACCCCTATGGAACCACATATATAGAACGCCCCCATCGCCAGATGCCTACCCCTCCTCTTTTGACTGTAGGAGTTTTGTAGGGATCTCAGGTGATCTTGTAGGACTTCAGGGGCTTTTAACTGGCTACAGATGCCCTAAATAGTTAATAAAAACAATTACTTAAATATTGCTATATAGCATTCATAATGCTGGGGTCGGTGGTTCAAGTCCACCCGTAGCTACCATCCCTCCTTAAGTTACCCGTTACAATTTGCCACTGGACGTATTGTTCTGAGAGGCCTTGCGTTTATTGGGTAGCAAGATTCGCTTCAAGAGGCCATCCACTCCAGTTTCACGATAAGTGAACAGCTTAGACGCCACCCAGCCAAGTAACTGAGCTTTGATCTCCAGATAACGTTGCTTTAACTCTGAACGCTGGGTCACCTACGCGGCTCCGATGGCATCGGGTTTTGCGACTTTCACGACCCTCCCCGGAAATCCTTTGAAATGGGGGATGCCCTGCTCGTGATCCAGAAGCTCGTCGTCATCCGAGCACAACACCGCATCGCTCGACAGAAACGCGCCAGCCAGCGTTTCGGTATCTGTCGCCTCCGGGTACCACCAACCATGTGGCACCCGCAGATGCCCCGTTTTCATATTGGGCTGCACTGAAAGCTCCGCGCTCACTGCACCGTAAGCGGTTTGCAGTTCAATCCACTCACCGTCTGTGAGGGCCTCTCGTTTCGCATCATCAGGGTGCATAAAGATCCTGGGCACCGGACACCGGTCTCTGAGCTCTTTAATGTTGCGTTGCCCGGTTTGAAAAAATGGATCTTCGCGCACACCGTTGAATACCAAGTAGGGGAACTCCTCTGAAGTCGCCGGCCCCGGGCGAAAGTAAGGCAAGGGATCGAAACCCAGATCCCA
>CAXEWB010000061.1:0-2541 GCA_963999835.1 uncultured Cellvibrionales bacterium
TAGTGATGGCTGATTTAGCATTGGGTGGCGGTGCAATACTGCCACCACCTGAGGACTGCATTTATATTTTTGACGAGGGCCATCGACTCGGTGATACGGCAGTGAAACATTTTGCCGCACAGTGTCGTATAGATGGCACTTTAAATTGGTTGCAGCGCCTAACCAAACAGATTAAGGGTCAAAGTGCCCTGTTTGAAAAGGACAAATCTATCAGTGAATTGTTGCCACGAGTAGAGAAAGGTGCCACTCAGATTACAGAGCTCATTTCGATGGCTCGACCTCTGTTTCAACAATATTTCGACAACATCCCTGATGCAGAAGCGCGTTATCGTTTTCCCCATGGTGATGTAGGTGAGAACATTCGCGATCTGGCGCAACAAATAGGGATATTGGTCAGTGGTTGGATAGGGCGCATTGAGGTATTGGAGGATATTCTCAGCGAAGCCTTGAGCGATAAAAATTACCCTGTACCAACGCCTGATATTGAGCTTTTTTATCAACAGGTAGGCAGTTGTTTATCCAGAGCAGAGAATTTAGTAGCACTCTGGGATCGCTTAAAAGTACAGCCTGCTGAGAGTACAGTGCCGATGGCCTGTTGGTTGCGACTTGATGACAGCGCCAATGGTAATCTCGATATAGCCATTAATGCCAGTCCAGTTCAGGCCGCGGATATTTTACGTGAGCAATTGTGGGGTCAATGCTATGCAGCGGTTATTACCTCTGCTACCTTGAGGTCACTGGGTACTTTTAATACGCTTAAGCGTGAGACTGGCATGTTGGAATCAGCGCTTTTTTCGTCTGTTGTTGGTGCCTTTGATCACAATAAAGCAGCTGTGTTGAAGATTCCTAGTGACTGTATTGAGGGAAATCGAGTTGAAGAACATACAGATTATATAATCAGCCAATTGTCTACAGTGGTTGAAAAGAAGGCGGGAACACTGGTTTTATTCTCATCTAGGCACCAGATGCAACAGGTATATGATGGTATAGACAGTGATCTGAAGGACATCATATTGCTTCAGGGCCAGTATTCTAATAGGGAGTTGGTGCGGTTACATAGGGAGCGGATAGATCAGGGTGATAGTAGTCTTTTAATGGGATTAGCTAGTTTCGCTGAGGGTGTAGACTTACCGGGTGACTATTGTAAACATGTGGTGATTGCTAAGTTACCGTTTATGGTGCCAGATGATCCTCTGCACGAGGCGCTATCGGAATGGATTGAAGATAATGGTGGCAATTCTTTTTTTGATTTATCACTGCCCATTGCATCACTTAGGCTTATCCAAGCCTGTGGGCGCTTGTTACGAACAGAGACTGATACAGGCACTATCACTATTTTTGACAAACGTCTTCTTACGAAACGCTATGGTAGCCAGCTAATAGAGGCATTGCCTCCCTTTAGGCAACAGACTGCTAATTTCTCCAATCCTAAACTGAGTTAAGCCAACGCCGGAGCTAGCGCAAGAGCAAGAGAGAAAATCTAATTCTTTTTGTTCTTTCGAACAGAGGCCTTTCGTTTCTTTGATGGGCTACGTTTTTTAGCAGTATTTTTTTTACTTCCCCTAGAGGGCTTTTGTTTGCGTTCAGCGGATGCGCCAGGTGAGTTGGTCGACATATTTGAGGTATCACCCAGTAGGCTGAGATTTAGTGGGTTGCCGCGCACTCGTACTTTCTTTAAATGATTAAAAATCTCACTTGGCATACCATCGGGCAAATCTACGGTGCTATAAGTATCATAGAGTTTGATTTGACCAATATATTGACTGCTTATGTCAGCTTCATTGGCAATAGCACCCACGATGTTGGCGGGCTCAACGCTATCATTTTTTCCTACCTCAAGGCGATAGGTGAGCATTGGGATCACTTTGCCAT
Source organism: uncultured Cellvibrionales bacterium (assembly GCA_963999835.1). Classification (GTDB taxonomy): domain Bacteria; phylum Pseudomonadota; class Gammaproteobacteria; order Pseudomonadales; family Porticoccaceae; genus HTCC2207. Next base: position 1,873 of record CAXEWB010000061.1, read on the forward strand.
CCTCATCCCGCAAAACCCGATCTCTCTTAGTCTTGTGTTCGCCTTTTTTAGTCTGGCGCTCAGGGCGGGCGGCTACAATATTGTCTAATTTGGGAAATAGAGGTCGTTCTCTCTGATTGTCGTAGGCCAATGCTGCCGCTATATCGGCCATATCTAGTTCATTTTCGCTGGCAAATTTGACGATCATATCGCGAAACTTATCTAGTTTTGGCGTTTCCATTGTTTTTAACAGTTGCTGGGTAAATTGCTCAATTCTCTGACCGCTCAGTTGCTCATTGCTTGGCATAGTGAGCGGCAGAATTGGCTGTCGGGTTGATTTCTCAATGGAGCGCAGCAGACGTGTTTCTTTTGGTGTGATAAACAAAATAGCTGTGCCCTCTCTGCCGGCTCGGCCAGTGCGACCAATACGATGAACATAGGATTCATTGTCATAGGGAATATCGTAGTTTACGACATGACTAATGCGGTCCACATCTAAGCCGCGCGCGGCGACATCGGTCGCTATCAGTATATCCACCTTGCCTTTTTTCAGTTTGTTGATGGTACGTTCTCGCAAAGTTTGACTTAAGTCACCATTGAGAGCTGCAGCAGAAAATCCACGAGCTTCGAGGCGCTCAGCTATATCGACTGTAGAGGACTTGGTGCGTACAAAAATAATCATCGCATCAA
>CAXEWB010000062.1:0-4087 GCA_963999835.1 uncultured Cellvibrionales bacterium
CTCATTAAAAAAAAAGAAGCCTGTGGGTTTATTTTTCATTGATAATCTACTTTTGGCTTTGGCACCTGAATCATAAATGTCTTTGGTAAAGTAGACATAACCGTCTTTCGACTGACGTACAAAACCATCCCTTATTATACCTGCCATACCCTCCGTACCAGTATAGTGGTTGATATAAAAGGCACTTAGTCCTTCGTCGCCTTCGTCGCCGTAGTTGCCTGGAGTTAATATCAACTGGGCAATATTAAATATCCTGGATAATAATCTTAAAAACCTTTCACTGTCTAAATACTTATCTAACGGCACGTCTTGGATGGTTAATGCATTATTAAACACCTCTACACCCAAAACCTGTTCAAGCACTTTGCTTATAAACTTTGCTTCATTAGACCCAGCATTTAATTCACCACTAGTCATACAAAAATTTAAGCCGTAGGCCAATAAATAGCCTTCTCTAGAAATTTTTTCTGGATCGTAATATGAAACTTTTTGCCGCACCCAAGTCCAAATGATACGCCATTCCCCTCCCCAAAAGACCCACCGCGGATAGTAGACCCATCTATACCCGGTTTTGATATTATTTTTAAAATAGTTTTTATCAACAATCCAATTGGCTACGCTACTAAACGTCTTTTTAAAGTTATCATCAATTGTAGTGACCGCTTGCGCTTTGCCGTTGTACTGAATGCCTTTGGAAAAGACCAATTGATCTTTAGCGCCACTGATAGCACTACTAACGCCCTTTAAAAATACATCAATATAGCCATCTAAATTAAAATCGCCCAGAGCAACAGTTATATTAACTTTAGACCAAGATTTGGCTTTTGTAAGTTGACTGCTACTAGCATTATGAATCTTGAAGGTACGGTTTGAATTTTGAACTAAAATAGTCTGACTGATTACACCATTATTGGCATTTCCTGACAGACGGCGAATATAAATATCTTTGCGTCCGTCATAATTAATATCCCCAACGCGTGTTTCAAACTGATATTGTTGCTGTACCTCATGGGTATCAAGCGGAATTGATGGTCCTGGCAACACGGTAACACTGATTGGCTTGCTGACATGTCTACATCCACCTCGACCACCTCGACCTTTTCGACCACCACAGCCAAATCTGTAGGTTCGATAGTAATATGTGTTGGCTACACTTTTTTTAAACGTCTTCTTACCCGAATGACTGCGAGATAAAAATGTCCATCTGCCATTTGCACCAACTTTTTCTTGCAGTCGATATTTTCTACCAGATTGGTAAGTGATGGTGTAGGACTCATTTTTACCTATGGAACTGTCTGAGGTAGACAATGCATAACTTGGTAAAGCGGTAAAAATGATCGCCAAAAAACAGAGTATTGGCACGAGTTTGTATAGGCTTAATCGCCGTTTATTTAATTGATTCATATGACACTCCTTGTCATGTTAGCTGGACTGCTTTCTCAGCGGTTTAAGTTAAAAATTGCTTCCATGCCCTCTGAGGCAGGTGTTTCATACGTGGTAATAAGCTGTTCTGCTGTTTCTTTGCCAATAAAACCGGCCAAACTGTTGTCTCTCTCTTGCGTGGCCTGATTCATCATCTCAATGGCACGATCTTCGTCAGCGGTCATTAGGTCATGGGCTTGCATCAATGCATTTTCGGCCTGCAAAACAATGCCAAAGGCGGTGATCACTTGATCAGGCGAAAGGCTGTGCTTTTGCGCGAGTGCTTTAAATTGGATGAATCTGGGATCTAGCGCCGCTTGAACGCGAATCGCATCCTCCACGCCGAGCAATCTTTCTAGGCCATTGATGGCAGTGTTGACATCACTGGCATTGGGTATAGGTGAGCTTTGATTAAACTCGTAAATCGGTGCAAGTAGTGCGTAGCTTTGCCTAAAACTTTGTTCTGTAAAGCTAACCTCACTGGCTCTTAGTTGTTGTGCCAAGAAGGATTTTCTTAACTTCCATTCATAGGCTGCCTGTTTAGATAAAACCTCAGTGGGATCACTTAAGGGAAGTTTTGCCGGGTCTAAACCCTCGGCTAGTAATTTTGCTTGATTGGCTTGCTGTTGTGCCATCTGTTCAAACAGGGCAATCTGATCGACAGAGGATAAGTAGTCTGCCTCAAGCGGGAAGAAGGACTCTTTAAACACCGTATTATCTCGCGCCGCCTCGCCAAATTCCGCCAGAATTGCCGATCGTATTTGACGCGCTTGGGACAGTGTATCCAGCATTGATTGACCTACTGGGGAGGCTTGCCAGTAGACGGTTCTAGAGGGCTTTGCTAAATAGGTTTGTTTGATTTTGTGAAACACTAATACCTGGGCTTCCTCTTTTGTTAGCCCCATACCTAATAAGGTTTTTAGGTACGTTTTGTTGTCTGCCTGTGGTGTTGCATCATTGGTCAACAACGGCTCTACCGAGCTTTGTACGTTGATAGTTGGGTTTTGTGAAATATTTGAATTCTGCGTTAAGGTAACGCCAAGTATAACCAACAGTATTAGCGAAAAAAGAAAGGTATATTTTATAAACACGACACGCTCCTTGTGTTGTTTGATGTAAGGAGCGTTCAAAGGAAAGACTGCTTAACAGCCATGTAATGCATTTAAGGAGTCACTACCGCTCCGCAGTTAAATATAGTCGCAAAACTTTAAGGATATTGTGATAGGCCTCACAAAATTTGATTTTGAATAATCTAGCCGGTAAAAAGAGCATTAACCTCTATGGAACAGCATATATAGAATACCTGCATTGCCAGATGCTTACCCCCCCTCTTTTTACTGTAGGAGTTTTGTAGGAATCTCAGGTGATCTTGTAGGACTTAAGATGCACTGATTCTTAATGACTTTGTTTGGTTTTTTGACTAATGCCTAGATTTATCAATTTGTTGCCCGAAAATCGCACTCAAGATATTGCACTGACGGATTATCCCTATAAAATAAAGTCATCTATGGTCAGATTGACCAACGTCACTTTTCATGGCTTGGCTACCTAAATTGGCCAATAGATCGCCAGTGATTACGCCTGGCAACCTACACGCTTAACCAAACACAAGCTTTCCACAGGCTTGTAGTTATTTAAGAATTTGTGCGCTTATGATGTCCTAACACGACTACATGCCAGTTGAGTTCACCAGCAACTTAAACAGATGTAGAAAATTGCAGTTGCCAATACCTGAGCAGGGATCAGTACATTGACAGAGCCAGATTACCAACAATATCTTCTGAAGCTAGAAGGAATCAATAAGCAATATACAGGCTGTCTGGCATGTGACAACATCGAACTGCAAATTGAAAGCGGCAGTATTACAGCCATTCTAGGTGAGAATGGTGCTGGTAAAAGTACCCTGATGAAGATTATCTATGGTGCGCTCAAGCCAGACAGTGGTGAACTGTATTGGCAAGGGCAATGCTTGAACAGACACTCACCTGCGCAGGCGCGACGACTGGGTATAGGTATGGTATTCCAGCACTTTTCTCTGTTTGAGACTCTTACGGTGGTGGAAAACATAGCGTTGGGGATTGGCGCCCAACAAGTTGGCAGTGTGGACGCTCTGGCTGAGAAAATAACACAAACCTCGCGTCGATACGGTATGACCATTGAACCCCATCGCCATGTGCACAGCCTATCGATGGGCGAACGCCAGCGGGTAGAGATTTTGCGCTGTCTGGTTCAGGATGTAAAACTGCTCATTCTGGATGAGCCAACATCAGTACTGACTCCGCAAGAAGTCGAACAGCTTTTTACCATGCTGCGTCAACTGGCTGCTGAAGGCACCAGTATCTTGTTTATCAGCCATAAACTGAAAGAAGTGCAAACTCTGTGTGACCGAGCAGTGGTACTACGCAATGGGCGAGTATCTGGCAGCTGCAATCCGGCGCTAGAGAGTGTTACCAGTATGGCGAAAATGATGGTTGGTGACGATACACCGATGGGTGGAAATTATAAAAAGGCTCATTGTGACAAACCTTTCCTGAGGGTTGAATCACTCAATCTAAGCGCTGACGAACCCTTTGGCATTACCCTTAAAAATATCAGCTTCAACGTCAACGCAGGTGAGATTATGGGTATTGCTGGTATCGCTGGCAATGGTCAGTCAGAGCTTTTA
>CAXEWB010000063.1:0-4035 GCA_963999835.1 uncultured Cellvibrionales bacterium
GGTACCCACTCTGGTGCTGGTGACTACGACGACTACTCAATCTCTCTAAGCACCGAAGCTGCTGGGCTTGGTTTCGACCTAAGCTGGATCTCTACTTCAGAGGCTGGTGAAGATTATTATGCCGATAATGAGTTCGTTTTGACGATTTCAAAATCCATGTAAGTCAATCCAAATACGGAAATATTTTGAAAATTATGGGTGGTTTCGGCCACCCAATGGAGAAGAACTATGAAAATGGTGACTGCAATAATAAAACCTTTCAAGCTTGACGAAGTCAGAGAGGCCCTTGGTGAGTTGGGAGTGACTGGTGTAACTGTGACCGAGGTTAAAGGTTTTGGAAGGCAGAAAGGACATACTGAGCTCTATCGAGGCGCAGAGTATGTCGTTGACTTCTTGCCCAAAGTAAAGGTAGAGGTTGCCCTTGCTGAGGACAGTGTTGAGTCTGCCGTTGAGGCAATTATCAAAGCGGCCCAAACCGGAAAAATCGGTGACGGTAAAATTTTTATCAATAACCTTGAAGAGGTTATTCGGATCAGGACCGGTGAGACCGGATCTGATGCTGTTTAAATGAGGATCAATTATGACTGATATATTTCAATTGCAATATGCACTAGACACCTTTTATTTCTTGATTTGTGGTGCCCTAGTGATGTGGATGGCGGCTGGCTTCTCTATGCTTGAGGCAGGCTTGGTTCGCTCAAAAAATACAACGGTAATACTTACCAAAAACGTTTCACTCTTCGCTATTGCCTGTACCATGTATATGGTGTGCGGTTACGCTATCATGTATGGCGGTGATTTCTTCCTAAGTACTATCACCGGTGACGGTGCTACTGGCGAAGCTGAGCCAGCAACCTATGCGCCTGCCGCTGATTTCTACTTCCAAGTGGTATTCGTAGCAACTGCCATGTCCATCGTATCTGGTTCAGTAGCAGAACGTATTAAGTTGTGGTCGTTCTTGCTGTTCGCAGTCGTACTCACAGGCTATATCTATCCAATGGAAGGTGCTTGGACTTGGGGCGGAAGCGCTGTTTTTGGACTTTACACCCTAGGTGATCTCGGTTTCTCTGATTTCGCTGGTTCCGGCATTGTTCACATGGCAGGTGCTTCTGCTGCCCTAGCTGGTGTTCTCCTGTTGGGTCCTCGTAAGGGCAAATACGGTCCAAACGGCGAAGTAAATGCGTTACCTGGTGCAAACTTATCCATGGCTACCTTAGGTACGTTCATTCTTTGGATGGGCTGGTTTGGCTTTAACGGTGGTTCTGTATTGGCAACTGCCTCTGTAGAAAGCGCCAACGCAGTAGCTGTTGTATTCATGAATACTAATGCCGCAGCCAGTGGCGGTCTGATTGCCGCTCTTGTTCTGGCTAAGATTCTGTTCGGTAAAGCTGACCTGACTATGGCTCTAAACGGTGCACTTGCTGGCTTGGTTGCCATTACGGCTGAACCATCAACGCCAACTGCTCTTCAAGCTACTATTATCGGTGCCCTTGGCGGATTGTTAGTAGTAGTTAGTATTGTTGGTCTAGACAAGTTGAAAATCGATGATCCAGTCGGTGCTATTTCGGTGCACGGTACTGTTGGCCTCTTAGGTCTATTAGCAGTTCCATTTACCAATGATGGCGCCACAATCTCTGGTCAGCTAATCGGTGCTGCTACTATCTTTGGCTGGGTATTCGTAACCAGTTTTGTAGTGTGGTACGTGATTAAGTTACTTATCGGCCTTCGCGTCTCTGACGAAGAAGAGTCTAGCGGTATCGATCTTGCCGAATGTGGTGTGGAAGCTTACCCCGAGTTTGTTAGCTCCAAAAGCTAATTAAATTCTCTGCAAGTTGGCCGGGGCCCTGTGCCCCGGCTTTTTTTTGCATCAATTATACCTCCATGAGTTCTTTGGGTAGAATGACAAGATAGTTTGCTTGTTTATGTGCAATAGAACAGGTGAAATATAATCGATAAACAGGTATCTTTATTAACTGAGCATAAAAAAACTAAATAAGAGGAATTAATTATGTTTCTAGTATCTGCAACAATTAAACCCTTCAAACTTGATGATGTCCGTGAGGCGCTTTCCAATGTGGGTGTTCAAGGTATCACCGTAACTGAAGTGAAGGGGTTTGGACGTCAAAAAGGCCACACAGAACTCTATCGAGGTGCTGAATATGTAGTCGATTTCCTGCCTAAAATTAAAGTTGAAGTGGCGGTTGAAGCCAAAACTCTAGATTCAGTAATAGAAGCTATCGAAAAGGCAGCGAAGACTGGAAAAATTGGTGATGGTAAAATATTTGTCTATAAAGTTGAGCAAGCACTGCGTATTCGCACGGGTGAAACGGGTGAACAAGCACTCTAGCAATTTCACATAATTAGACTACAATAAAATTGGGTGACCAACTAATTTTAAAAGTGGTCACCCTTTTTTGTGGTTCAGTGATCACTCATTTAAACAGTTCTATCCTCGGAGATGCCCGTGAAATTAACAGTCAAACTATCCAATCTAGCTATTTATGTTGCACTAGTGATTGCTTTTACTATCGGTAATTACTCAACTGCCGAGGATAGCGCACTATCAGATGTTAATGTCCAGAAACTGACTGAAAAACTTAAGCTGGCAAGACCTGATCTAGACTTTACTGCGCTTGATCGCGCGCCTATCGTTGGTTTTTATCAGGTAAAGGTGGAGTCTGGCCCTCTGCTCTTTGTCCATAAAGATGGAGAGTATTTTTTTGATGGTGATCTATTGCAGGTTCAATCGGGTCGTATAGTCAATGTACTGGATAATCAGTTGACCGAGCAGCGTCGAGTGCTACTGGCTGATCGTACCACCGAGGATATGATAATTTTTAAGCCCAAGGGCAAGATTGAGGCAGTCCTCAATGTATTCACTGATGTTGATTGCGGTTACTGTCGAAAACTGCATCGGGAAGTGCCCCAGCTTAATGCCTTGGGTATAGAAGTCAGGTATTTTGCTTATCCAAGAGCGGGCATACCCTCAGAGTCTTACAACAAAATTGCCACCGCTTGGTGTGCTGCGGATCAACAGGGTACTTTGACAAAGATAAAAGCGGGTCAATCAGTGCCCACGCGGGTCTGTGATAAAAATCCTGTAGCAACACATTATAGTCTTGGACAGCAGATGGGTGTCACTGGGACGCCTGCCATTATTTTAATGGATGGTACGATCATTCCTGGTTATCAGCCGGCGGCAGATTTCGCTAAATTATTTGGACTTGATGACTCTGATGCCTAGGTTTTGATCTATGGCCTTGATAGGGTAAAATCCCTAAATAATCCCTAAAAATATCTTGTAATGGTATAAAATTGCCGCTGCGCCCAGTCATTGAGCGCTAAATTCGGCTATAGGCCTATTGTTTTGAGCGTAAATTTTTTGAGGAAGTAAAGTGCGATCTGTACATATCGGTATATGTGGTCTAGGCACAGTTGGTGCTGGTGTATTCAATGTTCTAACCCGTAATTCTAATGCGATAAATGCACGTGCTAATTGTGGTATTGAGATATTGCAAGTGGGTGCCCGTCGCAACAACCCAAACTGTGACACCAAGCAAATAGACGTGCAACGCGATATCTTTGAAGTGGCAAAAAATCCACAGGTGGACATTGTGGTTGAGCTTATTGGTGGCACAACAGTGGCTCGTGAGTTGGTCCTCACAGCGCTAAAGCATGGTAAGCATGTAGTGACAGCAAATAAGGCTCTAATCGCTGAACATGGTATGGAAATATTCGCAATCGCTGCCTCTAAAGGATTGGTTGTTGCCTATGAAGCCGCGGTTGCAGGTGGAATTCCTATTATTAAATCTCTGCGTGAGGGCCTAGCGGCCAATCGAATTAACTGGATAGCTGGGATTATAAATGGCACCACCAATTTTATTCTCACAGAAATGGATAGCAAAGGGCGTGATTTTGCCGACGTGCTCGCTGAGGCTCAGGATAGGGGTTATGCAGAAGCTGATCCTACCTTTGATGTTGAGGGTATTGATGCCGCCCATAAGCTAGTGATCTTGGCATCATTAGCCTTTGCTA
>CAXEWB010000064.1:0-3331 GCA_963999835.1 uncultured Cellvibrionales bacterium
GGACTCAATTCCCATCACAGGTAAATACAGTGAAAAAAATAGTTAAATGGCTCATCACTAGCCTACTCACAGTTGTGACATTATTCGCGCTAGGCGTGATCTATATCGCGGTTGCCATTGATCCCAACCAGTACAAATCAAATATAGAAACCATAGCTGCCCAAAATGGTGTACAGTTATCTTTGGATGGCGATATTGGCTGGCAGTTCTTTCCTTTGGGTTTGCGACTCAATCAAGTCAACTACAATCTGTCAGATCAGTCCCTGGGGGGCAGAATCGAGCGGTTATCATTGGCAGTTGATTGGATTGCCCTGATTAGAGCTAGCCGAGACAATGCTCAGATGCCTATCAGCGGTGTGTCGATTGAAGAGGGCCGACTTTTTCTCTCAAGACCTAATCAATTGCCAGTGCAGATCAGTGCGATTAATTTAAACTTAACTGACATAGCACTTGATGGTACCACCTTTCCTATCAGTCTTTCCCTACAGGCTCTGGGAGGTATAAGGGTTGCATTGGACACTGAGTTGGGCATTGTGTATGCCGAACAAAAGATAAGTGATTTTGCACTGTCTGATTTTACGTTGACATTGGGTGACCTTAACCTAACCGGTGCATTAGACAGCTCAGATCAGATGACCTACATCTCGGGCAACATAGAGGTGCAAGATTTTGATCTACTAAAGCAAATGGCTATGCTAAAACTGTTGCTACCAGATCTTTATATGCCTGAGATGGCAGATCCGAAGGCGCTTAGCGCCGTCAGCCTCAGTGGTAATTTTAGCCTTGAGCCAACACAAACCTCAGAAATTCAAGCGCAACTGGTTGTCGATGGCCAACTTGTAACTATCAATATTTTGCTTGATGAACAGCGCTATAAAATGACCACAATGCTATCTGCCGATTCATTCAATGTAAGCCCCTATTTGTTAAAGAACGCATCAGAAAATAGTAATACAGCACTATTCGCTCCATTAGCAATACCTCTGGCCTTATGGCATGGCAAGAGTCAGGTGGAAGTCCATGTGGGGCAGTTAGAGCTAGAGCATTTTTCGTTGGCAAATATTTATCTAAACCTGTTTGGAAACCGCAATGTTTTTAAAATAAATTCCTTTGCTGCCGATGCCTTTGAAGGCCAAATTAACGCCGTGGCTCAACTTGATTTACGCAGTTCGGTGGCTAATTTTGATGTGCAATCATCAATGCGTGATATCAATTTAGATTCCATGGTTGCCGCTGCATCAATTGGCAGTGACCCTTTGATGGAGGGAATACTCAATCTTGAGTTCGATCTCCAGGGTTCAGGTAACCATATGCTGACTGTCATTAAAACGTTAAGTGGCGCTGGTCAATTGAGCATCTTGTCGCCTGTTTACAAGAACGTTAACTTTGAACAGACATTATGCAGTGCTGCAGCCATGTTAAGCGGCGGCACACAGACTAATCAACTGGGGTCGAAGGACACAGAGTTAAATGATTTAACGGCGAATTTTCGAATTGATAAGGGGCAACTGGTTATTGCCGATTACCAGACAGGAACCGGTAATATCAGTCTCTCTGGTAACGGATCTTTAGACTTGCTTGACCAGACTTATGGGATCAAAAATGAGGTACTGGTTACTCAATCAAGAACTAGTCCACAGGGTTGCTCGATCAATGAACGCCTTCAGAAGCGCAAAATCCCCTTCCACTGTGATGGCAAATTGGGTGATACACTGAGTTGTAAGCCAGACGCAAGTCTAGTAAAACTATTTTTGCCTAGAGCGACGCTTGATAGTTTGGGTGAAAAGGTATCAAAAAATTTGCGTCTTGATGATCAGGGCAATCCATTGAAAAGATTAATTGAAAAGCGACTTAAATCTAGACAGTAATAATGAATCCTGAAAAGTTTCAGCAAGTAATTTTAGATTGGTTTCAACAGTGTGGTCGCACTGATTTGCCTTGGCAGAAATCTATCAACCCCTACCGAGTATGGGTTTCTGAAATTATGTTGCAACAGACTCAAGTAGCTACTGTGATTCCCTACTTTGAGCGATTTATGTGCTCTTTTCCAACCATCGAGAAATTAGCTGCTGCTGAATTAGATGATGTATTGCACCAATGGACGGGGTTGGGTTACTACGCACGGGCGCGCAATTTGTACAAAACAGCGCAGACGATCTGCTTAGAGCTGAATGGACAGTTTCCCGAAGAAATCGATCAACTCACTGAGCTGCCGGGAATTGGTCGCTCAACGGCCGGTGCTATCCGTTCAATTGCCTTTAAAAAACCGGCTGCTATTCTCGATGGTAATGTCAAGCGAGTGTTGGCTAGGTTTGCCGCAGTGCAAGGTTGGCCGGGTAAGCCTGCCGTACATAATAAATTGTGGGAAATTGCTGAACACTACAGCCCAGAAAAATACACTGCCGAGTACAGTCAGGCGATGATGGACTTAGGCGCAACGCTGTGCACTAAAACCGCACCACACTGCGCTGACTGCCCTATTGCCTCTGCTTGCTTGGCCAATGCTCAGAGCAATCAGCAAGCCTACCCTGAAAAAAAGCCGAAAAAAGTAATGGCGGTTAAAAATACGTTTTTTTTACTGATTCGCAATGAAAATGGAGAGGTTCTTTTACAACAGAATCCCACTGTAGGTCTATGGGGTGGCCTGTGGGTTTTCCCTCAGATTGAGGATCTTAGCCAGTTGCAAGGGCATGTTGATAAAATGGGACTTGGAATCCTGAAAAAGACTAGTCTAGAGAAAAGCCGTCATACCTTTAGCCACTTCCATCTTGATTATCAGCCAGTGATTGTAAATGTGCAGAAAACCAGTGATAGGGTCGCTGATCAGGCACATCAGTGCTGGTATAACCCAAAAAATCCTTTATTATTGGGCATGCCTGCGCCGGTTAAGGCGCTGATTAATCATCACTGTTAAGCTCTCCCCTGAGGTAATTATGGCGCGCACTGTTCAATGTCGAAAATACAATAAAGAATTACCCGGGCTTGATCTGCCTCCTTTTCCCGGTCCTCAGGGTGAAGAAATATTTAATACAGTATCAAAACAGGCTTGGAATGAGTGGGTTGCTCATCAGACCACGCTTATCAATGAAATGCGGCTTAATATGATGGATTTGACTGCGCGCAATTATCTGGCAGAGCAGCGAGAAAAGTTCTTAGAGGGTGGAGAAGTTGATCAGGCAGATGGATATATTCCACCAGCGCAATAATCCTTGACGAAGCGCCAAGCAAACGTTTTAATACGCGCCTTTCCAATTTGCCCAGGTAGCTCAGTTGGTAGAGCAGTGGACTGAAAATCCTCGTGTCGGTGGTTCGATTCCGCCCCTGGGCACCA
>CAXEWB010000065.1:0-2857 GCA_963999835.1 uncultured Cellvibrionales bacterium
GAAAATCATTAGTGGTAGTCAGTTTCAAGAGTGCCCTTAGATCTTCGCTGTTAGTCAGAAGTAGCCCATTGTGATTGGGTCGATCAGAGTAGGGTGACAGCATAGCAGCGCCGTGACTACCCAGTGCACCATCCATATAGACTTTTACGCTGCGCGCAGAGTAGAGGTCATACTGATCGGCAGTATGTCCAGAGGTCACTATCTCTCTAAGTTTGGGATCAGTAGACGATATCATGCCGTAAATTCTGACAGGAAGTTCCCCCATATCGCCCAATTTTGCATAGATATCATGCTCGGAGGCGCTGGTTCCTGCATCGTGGACTGAGGTAATGCCGAGGCTTAGCAGGCGCTTACACGCGGCATTTAATGCTACAGTAATGCTGTTTTCGTCGGGCTGAGAAATAAGGGGTGCCATTAACGTCATTGCATTATCGATAAGGACGCCGGTTGGATTGCCTTCAGCATCACGTATTATTTCACCACCTGCAGGCGAGGTAGTATTTCTATCAATTCCGGCTAACTGTAATGCTTTACTGTTAGCCCATCCCGCATGACCATCGATGCGCTCTAACCATACAGGCCTGTTCGCAATATGAGCATCAAGGTCTGCTGCTGTTGGCAGTTGTTTATTTGGCCATAACACCTGGTTCCACCCCCGGCCTCTAATCCAGTTAAGCTGTGGCCTACTTGCGGCGAATAAGGCCACAGTGTGTGCCGCTTCCTCAACGGATGCACTGCCACGTAGATCAACCCTAGAGAGTGCGTAGCCAAGGCTAGACACATGACCATGGGCATCAATAATTCCCGGTAGTAATGTTTCTCCTGCGCCATCAACACGCTTGGCATTAGGGTATTTATTGACAAGGTCTTTAGTTCCAGTTTCGAGCACTTTGCCATCCTTCACAACCAACACATTAAACTGAAACAATTCTCGCTGGTTATCAAAGCTGTAGCCTTCAATATTTGAGATTAAGAGTACCTCATTGGCCTCTCTGTCAGAGCAACCCGTAAGAGTTAAAATACTGGTTGCTAAGACTATAACTAAGCCTGCAATTAGATGCCGCTTGAAAGAACATGATACATTTTTCATAGTCTCTGCCCCCTCCCGCAATTTTTATTGTTGAATTTTTCCCCATTTATTTGCCCATTATGGCTCAAAATTCCTGCATAAAGCTATTGTCCTGACTTACTTTATTTTTTGCTCCAGTTCAGAGTTACTGTTCGGCTTGGCATATGATCAAGACTATCACAGTCACAGTGCCTTTATTGAGTTTAGTCAAAGTACATCCCAAAACACCCAATTATCCCTTGAAGCTAGATCCTTCAAGGCTAAAAATCCAGAGGATTATATTTATAACATCGCAGGTGATGATTATATTCAGCTGACCTTTGAGTACTTTTTCTAGCTGCCTCATTGCTTTGCTACCTATTTTCCCAGAAATTTTAAGTTGACTATTGCAGAAATAATGGTAAATTGCGCCCACTTAGCTCGAATTGAGCAAGATATTTAATCTAAGTACCAGACAGGCACAACCCGTGTCGCTGGTCATCAAAAGTGATGGTGCTATTACCCATAGCCCGATTAACAGTCGATACACTTACCGGTGTGACTGTCATTAGCCGTATAGAGCGGCATCCTTGTTGATGTTTCAGCTTCCGACGCCTCTGGGAACAGCTATTAAACTGTGGAGGTAATACCTATGGCAGAAATGTTATCCGGCGGCGAAATAGTTATTCGCTCCTTGAAAGATGCAGGCGTGAAACATGTCTGGGGCTACCCAGGCGGTGCGGCATTACATATCTATGATGCGCTTTTTCGTCAAGACGATGTGCATCATCTTTTGGTGCGCCATGAGCAAGCTGCAGTGCACGCTGCAGATGGCTTTTCACGATCAACAGGTGAAGTAGGTACTGTTCTAGTGACCTCTGGTCCAGGCGCTACCAATGCGATCACGGGCATTGCTACTGCGTACATGGATTCTATTCCTCTCGTAGTAATTTCTGGTCAAGTAGCCATGAGTAAAATTGGTCAAGATGCCTTCCAAGAGACAGATATGGTGGGTGTCTCTCGTCCTATCGTAAAGCACAGTTTTTTGGTGACACGGGCTGAAGATATCGCCGAAACCATCGCCAAAGCCTACTATATAGCGTCGACTGGTAGACCAGGGCCCGTTGTTGTGGATATCCCTAAAGATGTCACCGATCCCAACTGCAAAATCCCCTATGAGTGGCCAACAAACATAAGGATGCGATCCTATCAACCTAGTAGTAAAGGTCATCGTGGTCAGGTTAAACGCGCTGTAAAAACATTGCTCGAGGCAAAGCGTCCCATTATTTACACTGGGGGCGGCATTATTATAGATAACGCAGCTGATCTTTTGACCCAGTTGGCTCAAAAATTGAATTACCCAGTCACTAATACTTTGATGGGTCTTGGTGGTTATCCTGCGACTGATTCGCAGTTTTTGGGTATGCTAGGTATGCATGGCACCTATGAGGCCAATACTGCCATGCATCACTCAGATGTTATTTTTGCTGTTGGTGCTCGTTTTGATGATCGAGTTACCAATGACTTAGATAAGTTTTGCCCCCATGCCACCATAATTCATGTTGATGTCGACCCTACATCGGTATCTAAAAATATCAATGCAGATATTCCTGTGGTTGGAACCTGCTCGGCTGTTTTAAAAGAAATGCTTAACTTAATTGAGCAGTTAGATACTAAACCTGACAGCTTAGCTATTGAGGAGTGGTGGGCACAAATTGAGCAATGGCGATCTGATAAAGGAATTTATATAGCTAGTCGTTATGAGCCAAGCGGTGGAGGCTTAATCAAGCCTCAAGATGTCATTAAAGC
>CAXEWB010000066.1:0-5586 GCA_963999835.1 uncultured Cellvibrionales bacterium
AGAAGTCGCATAGAAGTACCAGAATTACCCAAATAGAGAGGCTTTTTTGGGGCTTTCAATCCATTTAGACCAACGCCATGAATCACTACACGCCCTTCATTAGGGCCCTCAATATCAACACCCATGTCGCGAAATGCCTGCAGTGTCGCCAGACTATCTTCACCTTCGAGAAAACCGCTGACTTCAGTCATACCCTCAGCCAGAGAACCCAACATTATTGACCGGTGAGATATTGATTTATCTCCGGGCACTCGCAGATCACCACGGGCATTTCCACCCGCAGATACGACATAATCAATCGATTTTTCACTCACAGGATTCTCAATACCACAGTCATGATTTTGGCTTTCAAGTATGTTACCAAAATGGTTACGTGCATCGCGAGCTCGAGTGAACAGGCTAGATAGATACTGTTTATCTCCACGTTCTATTGCACCTCGCATAACCTTGAAATCTTCCATAACTCGGTCCATCACAGTAATGATTGACGCTTTATTTGCTAGCGCTATATCTCGCCACATAACCGGATCACTGGCTGCGATGCGAGTAAAATCCCTAAAACCTCCGGCGGCATAACGAAAAATATCTGTTTTCTCATTCAATCCGGCAAGGGTGTCAACTAGGGAGTAGGCCAAAAAATGCGGTAGGTGGCTGGTCGCCGCCAATATTTGATCATGCTCTTTGACAGACATGGTAGACACTGTAGCGCCAGTCCCCTGCCATAGCGATATCACTCTGCCTAAATGTTCATCACCCGTTTCATCAGTCGGCGTGAGAATCACCCGATGTTTCTCAAACAGATTCCCATTTGCAGCTGTGACACCACTCTTCTCTGAACCTGCAATGGGATGACCTGGCACTAGCTGCGCTGGAACAGCGCCAAACAATTGTCGAGCAGTCTCCACCACTGAGCCTTTTACACTGGCCACATCTGTAACTGTCACTTGTTTTGAGAGCTTAGAAATACAATCTTCGAGCACCAAAGCAACACTCAGGGTTGGCACAGCGATGACGACCATGTCACCCTCACCAAGCTTAGGGGTAATTTCCTCAAGTGACTGAGCAGACTGATCAATAATGCCGCCACTTTGCGCAATTTCAAGAGTCGACTGCCTTCTAGAAAGACCAATAATCTGACTCACTAAACCCCTATCACGAGCTGCGACCGCCAAACTAGAGCCGATAAGGCCTAGCCCAATCACCACCAGACGATTGATTATCGGTTCAACTGATTTCATGTTATAAGACATACAGATACCAGAATTTTTTGCCGAACTAAGACTAGTTTAGCTTAGATTTTAAAGCACTGCGCGTGGGTATGAACCCAGTACTCTGAGTTCAGTCGCTTCGTTAGCCAGTACTTCAAGCACGTTTGCCACCTTTTGATCCTGAAAATGACCTTGCAAATCAATAAAGAATACATACGACCACTTAGTATTGCGCGAGGGCCTTGATTCTAATCGAGTCATATCTACACCAAAGCGTCCAAAGGGTTCTAGCAAGTCGTACAGCGCTCCGGGTTTATTGCGCACAGAGACTACAATTGACGTTGTATCGTCACCACTTGGCGGCACTTCCTCGCGCCCAATAATCAAGAAACGCGTCGAATTATCTGGGCGGTCCTCAATCTTTTCCCACAGTTTTTCTAAGCCATACAAATCACTTGCCATATCACCTGCTATCGCAGCAGAATTCCACTCTCCTTGCACACGCTTGGCCGCCTCAGCGTTACTGGTAACCGCCACTCGCTCAATGGCCGGATATTTTGAGTTTAACCATTGGCGACATTGCGCCAAGGATTGAGCATGAGAGTAAACTCTGGTGATATTTTCTTTATTGGTATTAGCACCAATCATAAAGTGTTGATGAATACGCAGCTCAACTTCTCCACATATTCTCAGCGACGAATCCATAAAACTGTCAAGGGTGTGACTAATTACTCCCTCAGTAGAGTTTTCGACTGGCACAACGCCATAATTACAGGCGCCAGCCAGTACCTCACGAAAAACCTCATCGATTGCTGATTGCGGAACGCTGATAGCCGAATTCCCAAAATGCTTAATAGCGGCTTCCTGCGTGAAGGTGCCCTCAGGACCTAGGTATGCAACCTTGATGGGCTGCTCTAATGCTAGGCAAGCTGACATAATTTGGCGAAACAAGCGTGCTATTTCTTCATTGTCTAACGGACCCTTGTTGTTGGCCATGATCTGGCGCAACACCTCAGCTTCGCGCTCTGGCTTGTAATAGACCTCATCGCCCTGTTGCTTTTTCACCTCAGCGACCTGTTGCGCACAGCGAGCACGTTCGCTAATTCCTCGCATAATCTCAAGATCTAAAGCATCGATCTCTTCTCTAAGGGAATTCAGGGATTTTTTAATTGTCATAACCCTAATTAATCCTGTTCTGGTTGGTCATCTACATCTTCTTGCGGTTCAGCGATTCTTGCCAAGCTGACCAGATGTTCATTGTCTTTGAGGCGAATAATGCGAACCCCTTGTGTATTCCGACCTACAACAGATACCTCATCGCCTCGCGTGCGCACCATAGTACCCTGATCAGAGATCAACATAATTTCATCGCCCGCAAAGAGTTGAGTAGCACCTACCAGCGGTCCATTTCTTTCGCTGGCCTGAATAGCGATCATTCCCTTACCCCCACGGCCCTTGGTAGGAAATTCGTCGACCAAGGTGCGCTTGCCATAGCCATTCTCACAAACGGTCAATAACAATCCGTCCGGTTCGGGGACGACCATAGAAATCACAGCGTGTTTTTCTGGCAACCGCATACCGCGAACACCTTTTGATACGCGTCCCATAGCTCGCACATCGGTCTCTGCAAAACGCACCGCCTTGCCCTCAGAGCTAAATAACATAATATTTTTGCTGCCATCGATGATAGCAGTGCCTACCAAATGATCACCCTCAGCAAGGTCAACCGCTCGAAGACCAACACTGCGCGGCCTTGAGTACTGGTCCAGAGAGGTTTTCTTTACAGTCCCATTGGCAGTTGCCATGATCACGTACTGATCTGCACTGTATTCTTCAACGGGCAGAATTGAACTGATGCGCTCACCCTCCTCCAGAGGAAGAAGATTTACCATCGGTCGCCCTCTGGAATTGCGCCCAGCAACTGGAATTTGATAGACCTTAAGCCAGTACACCTTGCCTAGATTGGTAAAACACAAAATTGTGGCATGAGTACTGGCAATGAGCAGGTGCTCAACGAAATCTTCATCTTTAACCGCAGTCGCAGATTTACCCATTCCGCCACGTCTTTGGGCTTGGTAGTCGGTTAGCGGTTGAGTCTTGGCGTAACCACCATGAGAAATGGTGACCACACGCTCTTCCTCTGTGATCAAATCCTCAACTGTTAAATCATGCTGAGATTCGACAATTTCAGTGCGCCGTTCATCGTTAAACTCTTCTAAAATTAACGCTAGCTCCTCTCTAATAACAGACATAAGACGACCAATGTCTGAGAGAATATCTTGATAGTCCGCTATCTCTTCCAACTTAAGGTTAAATTCCTCAATAATCTTGTCCTGCTCCATACCCGTCAGACGATGTAATCGCAGTTCTAGGATATCCTTAGCTTGCTCTGGGGAGAGGAAATAGTTGTCTTTTATCAATCCGTATTGTTCACCAAGCCAATCTGGACGAGTGGCATTAGAGCCAGCCTGTTCCAGCATTGGTACTACGGAGCCGGGGGGCCAACCCTTTGCAATAAGCGCCTCTCTGGCTTCAGCCGGAGTTGCGGACTGTTTAATTAGAGCAATCACTTGATCGATATTCGCCAGTGCTATAGCAAAGCCCTCTAGGGTATGAGCTCGTTCACGCGCTTTGCGCAGTAGATAGATTGTTCTTCGTGTCACCACTTCGCGGCGATGTCTGATAAAGGCCTCAAGCATCTCCTTGAGGTTGAGTATCTTCGGCTGCCCATCTACCAATGCGACCACATTAATTCCAAACACAGACTGCAACTGGGTCTGGGCATAGAGATTATTTAGTATGACCTCACCAATTTCGCCGCGACGCAACTCAATGACTATGCGCAGACCATCCTTATCCGATTCATCGCGGAGCTCGGAAATACCCTCAATTTTTTTCTCCTTGACCAGCTCGGCAATACGCTCGATTAAACGAGACTTATTGAGCTGGTAGGGAATTTCAGAAATGATTATGGTTTCGCGTTTAGTTTTTTCATCGATTTCGATATCAGCGCGGGCACGAACATAGATACGCCCTCTTCCTGTGCGATAGGCCTGAACAATT
The DNA here is from genome assembly GCA_963999835.1 of uncultured Cellvibrionales bacterium. Classification (GTDB taxonomy): domain Bacteria; phylum Pseudomonadota; class Gammaproteobacteria; order Pseudomonadales; family Porticoccaceae; genus HTCC2207. The sequence continues at coordinate 4,272 of CAXEWB010000066.1, forward strand.
CCCGCCTTACCATTGATAATTGCCCCAGTTGGGAAATCCGGACCAGGGATAGTTTCCATGAGTTCATCGATGCTGATATCTGCATTATCTATCAGTGCTAAGCAACCCCTGATGACCTCTCCGAGATTATGGGGAGGTATATTAGTTGCCATGCCCACAGCAATACCAGAAGACCCGTTAACCAACAGGTTGGGTATGCGAGTTGGCAAGACATTAGGGATCGACTCCGTCTCATCGTAGTTTGGAACAAAATCTACTGTTTCCTTTTCCAAATCCTCAAGAAGTGCATGGGCCATTTTGGTCATACGAATTTCGGTGTATCGCATTGCTGCAGCAGAATCACCGTCAATCGAGCCAAAATTGCCCTGCCCATCAACCAACATGTAGCGCAACGAAAATGGCTGTGCCATACGCACAATTGTCTCGTAAACTGCTGAGTCCCCATGGGGATGGTATTTACCAATAACATCACCCACTACACGAGCCGATTTCTTGTAGGGCTTATTCCAGTCATTACTCAATTCGTTCATAGCAAAGAGAACGCGCCGATGCACTGGCTTTAGACCATCGCGGACATCAGGCAGTGCCCTGCCAACGATGACACTCATCGCATAGTCGAGATAGGACTGCTTTAGTTCGTCTTCGATATTGACGGGAAGGATTTCCTTCACTGAATCAACCATAAATTATCTCTATAATTTTTGTTTTGTTTGGCTGTCACAAACTCTATTCGTGGGGTGCAGATTTCATTTCATTTGATGCCTGATAAAAACCTCAACGCGGTCTCTATTGCAACCCAAAATACGGTGCACAATTTTAACACAGAATGTAGGCCATATCTTGTCTATATTGCACTCAAAACGACGCCAGTATACAAGCTCAAACAAGCGCGCAAATTTTCCAAAAGAGGCTTAACCCATTATAAAAACTAGGTATACTTTGCATCCTGAAAGAGGAAGTCCCATGCAGCCACAAAAAATAGACTTATTACTCCACTGTCGTTGGCTAATTCCAATAATTCCCAAGGATCAAATTTTAGAAAATGTTTCTGTCGCGATTAACTCAGGAAGAATTTTAGATCTGCTTCCACAGGCACAGGCGCAGCAGCATTATTCCCCTGCAGAAGAAGTGTCTCTGGACCAACATATTGTTATGCCTGGTCTTGTCAACACTCACTGTCACAGTTCAAAGAGATTGTTGCGCGGCCATACTGCGGCTCTAGCAGGAAAGACAGGAGACCAAAAGGTACTAGATTCTGCTGGTTCTTCGATTGCTGACTCCAATTTTATTCGCGACGGCAGTGTATTAGCCATGG
>CAXEWB010000067.1:0-4520 GCA_963999835.1 uncultured Cellvibrionales bacterium
ATATTCTTGATGAACCCAGTATTGGCCTACATCAGCGCGATAATGAACGTCTACTTAATACCCTGATACGGTTGCGAGACTTGGGCAATACCGTCATTGTAGTTGAACATGATGAGGATGCTATCAAGGCTGCAGATCATATTATTGATATAGGTCCAGGTGCCGGAATTCATGGTGGCGAAATTGTTGCCAAAGGTACTAGCAAGGAAATTATTGCCAATAAAAACTCAGTTACTGGCCAGTTTTTATCCGGTACTCGCGCAATAAAAATACCCAAGGTTCGCCACAGTGGTAATGGAAAACAACTGGAAATAAAGGGTGCCTGTGCCAACAATCTACAGTCCGTTGATCTGCAGATCCCAATGGGTGTCTTTACCTGTATCACTGGGGTCTCGGGGTCAGGCAAATCCACACTGATTAATGAAACCCTTTATCCAGCAGCAGCGGTCGCTCTCAATAAAGCCTTTACCCTTAAGCCCGCGGCGCACAAAGAGATAAATGGGCTTAACCATTTAGACAAATGCATTGATATCAATCAAAGCCCAATTGGTCGTACACCTAGATCCAACCCAGCGACTTACACAGGTATTTTTACGCCAATTAGGGAGTTATTTGCCGGTACTCAGGAGGCGCGCTCAAGGGGTTATACACCGGGGCGCTTCAGCTTTAATGTCAAAGGTGGTCGCTGTGAAGCCTGCCAAGGTGATGGTGTAACAAAAGTGGAAATGCACTTTTTGCCGGATATCTATGTCCCCTGTGATGTGTGTAAAGGTAAGCGTTACAACCGCGAAACACTGGACATATTGTTTAAAGGTAAAAACATCCATCAAGTTTTGGAAATGACCATTGAGGATGCTCGCGAGTTTTTTGATTCCATTCCCGCTATTGCGCGCAAACTACAAACCCTTATGGATGTTGGACTCTCATACATAAAATTGGGGCAATCAGCTACCACATTATCCGGCGGTGAAGCTCAGCGGGTTAAACTCTCTAAGGAGCTCTCTAAGCGCGATACCGGCAAAACCCTCTATATACTTGACGAACCTACTACAGGCCTGCATTTCCATGATATTGAGCAACTTCTGGGCGTACTGCATCGACTGCGTGATCACGGTAATACGGTGGTAGTGATTGAGCACAACTTAGATGTGATAAAGACTGCCGACTGGATTGTTGACTTGGGTCCTGAAGGTGGTTCTGGTGGCGGTCAAATTATCGCGACAGGCACACCTGAGGAAGTGGCCGAGGTTAAGGATTCACACACGGGACAGTTTTTGAAGAAAATTCTAATGAGCTAATCAGGGTTCTCAAACAGGTTAGAAATCACCCTACTCCATCTCCGACTGAAACTCCTCCAACAAATCGAGAGGCTCTAACTCCTCCCCTTCGAGATCCGAGTTCCAGTTCACCCCCACCCGTATAACATCGTTGTGCATACCTACTAGCCAATCTTCTAGAAACTCTTCAATAGCAATGGCCACTGGCGTATAAATTTGCCACGCCTCAGTACATAGCGCCTGAGCTGGCTGTTGGCATGACCAGAAAGGCATAACAGTAATCTCGGCAACCTGTTCGGAATCCACCGTGGCCCACTGTCCTGCTGCATCTCTAAGACCCCAGATACAACCTTTTTCTAGGCACTCTACGATTAAGCGATCTAAGTTTTCTTGGAAGTCTTCTGAGAGTGGTTGCATAAAGAGTCTCGGCAACAAGGTAAATTGGCCGCTATGGTAACCGCTTTAAACTATACTGACCACTGGTTGCAATCCTTCAGGTTAATAGAATCCTAAAACCATGGTCTTACTCAGTATAAGTTTGCTAAAATAATTCCATCTTTTAAAGGTATGCGCCGGATTTACGCTCCGGTTTAGCTGAAAACCATCGAGGGTCAATTATGTCCACTCAATACGTCACCTGTGCCCTGTATAAATTTGTGGCACTGCCTCATTTTCAAAGCCTGCGCACCCCCCTGCTCAAAGTAATGACCGAGAATCAGGTCTTTGGCACACTTTTGCTTGCCAGTGAGGGCATTAATGGCACGGTCTCCAGCACCCGAGAAAGTATAGATACTTTACTCGCATGGCTAGATCAACAACCGGGTTTAGATAATATCGAATACAAAGAGTCCTTCGATAGCAAAATACCCTTTTACAGAACTAAGGTTAAACTCAAAAAAGAAATTGTTACCATGGGTGTCCAGGGAATTGATCCGAAAAGGACTGTAGGCACCTACGTTAAACCCGAGAACTGGAATGAGTTAATCGCTGATCCAGACGTTATGGTGGTAGATACTCGCAACCACTACGAGGTTCAAATCGGCACCTTTGAAAACGCGGTCAACCCACAGACTGACAGCTTTCGCGAGTTTCCCGAATGGGCCAAAAAGAATCTCGACCCGAGCAAAAATAGTAAAATTGCCATGTTTTGCACCGGTGGTATTCGCTGTGAAAAATCGACCGCCTATCTTAAAGAACAGGGTTTTGATGAGGTCTATCACCTCAAGGGCGGTATTCTAAAGTATTTGCAAGAAGTTCCCAAAGAGCAATCCCTATGGCAGGGTGAATGCTTTGTATTCGATAATCGTGTCACCGTTAACCACAGGCTGCAGGCTGGTTCTTTTGACCAATGTCATGCCTGCCGTATGCCCATTAGCGAACAGGAAAAAGCCCTAGATAGCTATCAAGAGGGTATTTCTTGTTTACATTGCTATGGCAAGGTGTCTGAGCAGCAAAAACAGCGTTTTGCGCAACGACAAAAGCAGGTAAAACTGGCCAAAGCCCGCGGGGAATCACATATCGGCACCGCTGCCCTAGAGGACACCGAACGAAGGCGCGCAGAAAAGAAAGCACGCAAAAGAGAAAACGTGCAACAAGGCGCGCCACTAAGAAACAGTATTACTGGTTAGGTAAGTTGCAGTATGCATGCCTCGCAGAGCCACATGGCCCAAGACTTAGGGCCAAAAAGAATAGAAATTTTATTAGATAAGCTGTGTTATAAGTACTATGCCGCCGACCGCGACTAGGCTGTAGAGAAATATCTTCCAAAGAGAAAATTTTCGAGAGGACCAGTCTATACGGTCCTCTCGATTTATTTGCTTGGATGAGGCCCTAAACCGCCCGAGGTAGAAAAAAATGGCTAGGGATACAAGAGATATGCCACCAAACAGTATAGTGTTGATATCCATTAACGGCTTCTCAGTTTCGCTAATAGTCTGAGTATCTCAAGATATAGCCATACAAGTGTAACCATTAGCGAGAATGCACCGAACCATTCCATATATTTAGGTGCTCCCATCTCTGAACCCTGCTCGATAAAATCAAAGTCTAAAACCAGATTTAGCGCGGCGATACCGACAACAAAAAGGCTAAATCCAATACCAAACAAACCGTTGGAATGGATAAAGCCAATACCACTAGAACCAAACATATTCATAAGCATACTGATTAGGTAGAGAATAGCGATGCCCATGGTGGCAGAGCAGATCATTAGACGAAAGTTTTCTGTGGGCTTGATGATACCTGTTTTATAGAGAAACAATAATGATGCCAAGGTGCCTAATGTCAGCCCTACCGACTGTATTACAATCCCCGGGTATTGAGCTTCAAAGATAGCTGAAATTGCGCCGAGAAATAAACCCTCTGCAATCGCGTATAAGGGTGCAGTGATGCCTGACCAGCGTTTTTTAAAGATAGTAACAAGCGCTAATATAAAACCGACTATGGCACCACCCATGGCTAGGGGCATTACCGTTCCAGGATTACCACTTGAGAAGAACATTGACCATGTATAAAAGGCCGAAATAACCACTAGCGCCAGCAATATACCTGTTTTGTTGACCGTGCCTTCTAGCGTCATAGTTTCTGCAGACGCATAGGTATTAAATGTCGCGTCTTTAGCACTATTAGCAAAGGTTTCTGCATTTAGCGATGGGTTACCTGATCGACCAAACATATTTAAAGCTTTGTGATTAGACATGAAAAATACCTCATACTTGAATTATTAAAATAATAGCTAACTTTGAGTGACAGCGGAAATTTAATTAGGGACTGACGTTGTCCCCCATACTATCCAGTCTGATTCCCCAAGGAATGAAATTCGCTATTTAGAAATCAGATAACTCTGCGAACATAAAGTTACTTTTGTTTAAACAGCACTGAAATAAGCACATTTAGGGCTAGCTGTATCTGGCATATTTTTACTGCGCTCCGACAGCAAGTATGGTATCCCTTAGCCACATTCACTAAGAGACGGCTCTGCTACTTTTAAACTACGGATTATCTCTCTGATGGCGAGTAACCTGTACCAGATCTAATAGTTCACGTTGGGCCACCTGGAACATAGCAAAATCTATGGCCAGCGCCGCTTTCAATTCATTAATCATTTGTGTCCAACGGGCAATTAGAGCTGTTTGCTGTCGCTCCCAATCCTTAATAGTCGCTGGTAGATGTTTCGGCTCAGTGACATTCTCTAGTAACAGGAGGGTTAATTGACGCCTCTGGCCTTCCAGCTCGTCAATAAAA
>CAXEWB010000068.1:0-14567 GCA_963999835.1 uncultured Cellvibrionales bacterium
AGTTATGACCAGGCACGAGAGATGCTTCTCTCATTATCTGATAATCATCATCAGGTCCTCTCTTCTGTTGCTATAGTCAATGGTGAGAAAAGTGCAGTTTTAGTGTCAGAGACAAAAGTGTGGTTTAGGACTGTTTCTGAGGCTGAATGTCTAGCGTATTGGCGCACTGGTGAGCCAGAGGATAAAGCTGGTGCCTACGCTATACAGGGTTATGGGGCGGTTTTTGTTGAGCGTATTGAGGGTAGCTACAGTGGAGTAGTTGGGTTACCCATTGCAGAAACGTCGCAACTGCTTCATCAATTTGAAATACCAATATGGCAGTCCTAAAAGGATTCTAGCGCCGCCATCAATTAATTCATATGCTAGAGGCTGGCTTCCTACAAGAGACAATGTTTAGTGGCACAGCATGTTTAATGATTGGTTGAGTCATGATTGTCATGTATATACTTAATCCAGTCTGCATTTTCTATTACTTATGCGATAATCTACCTAGAATTTGCCCCATTCCGCAGTGTTAAGATTCACTAAGGATTCAAAGGAATAGATGGTTAACAGCGTCACAAGAATCATAAAAATTTTAGTCAATTGGCTGAGCCTTGTAGTGGCTTTTGTAATTATCGGCGCAGCAATTGCAATCTTGCTTGGACGTCAGTCAATTGACGAGTTGGATCAGTTGCGACCAGAAATTCAGTCGTTTATTGCCTCTAGTACTGGCATGCAGGTAAATCTCGGGGAACTCAAAGGTCAGTGGCCACGGCTTGTTCCGGCTCTAGACGTCGAAAGTTTTGAAATGATTGGAAGCGACGATGAACCTGTTCTAGGTGTTCAGAAGGGTCGCGCATATCTGGATGTAGTTAACTCAATCAGACACCTAGCGCCTATTTGGCGTGAATTGGTGATTGAAGATTTGGTTGTCAGCTTTGTTGAAGATGCCGCTGGGCGTTGGAACCTAAAGGGTTTTACTGGGCAGTCCGGCTCAGATTTAGATATTATCCTCAAACCATTTATATATAGCCGACATATCCGTCTTAAGTCAGTCGCTATCAATCTTCAATCCCTCTCAGGTAAAACTACTCATATCTTTGGTAGTGATATGTTGATAGAGAATGATGCTGATTTTCATCGTGCCCAACTATCAGTTAGTTTTGCTAAAGACGACATACCCGCGTACCTAGTTTTGGAAGCTCAAGGTGACCCCAGAGATTTGGATTCTTTCTATGCTGATGGCTACCTAAAATTTGATAAGCTTAATTTGTCAGAGCAGCTTTTAGGCTATACAAAATTCTTGATGCCAGAACTATTTGAAAATCTTTCCAAGTCTCAGCTGGAAGCTGGGGGAGAAATATGGGTTGATATTCACCCTGGAGGCGGTTTTGACTTTGAGGGTCAACTTGCAGTGTCCTCTCTGCCCCTCAACTGGTTGGCAGATGTGCCTCCAATAACTGATATGACAACAGAGATTACAGGGTGGTATACGCCGGGGTTGAATTGGGGTGTGCACCTAAAGGACTTTGCCTTCGATTGGTCTAATATTAGTTTAGACCCTCACAGTATGATGTTTACCCGATCCTTAGACTCGGAAGCGCTGGAATTCGACCTTGCCATCAGTCACTTAAATCTAACTTTATTGAGTAGATTATTGTTAGAGAGTCAGGTCTCGAAGCCAAACATTTTGGATTTTATAGATACAGCCGGATTGGGTGGGGGTCTTTCCTCACTGAGTCTTACTAGGAGAGAAAGTGGATACTCTGTATCTGCCAATCTAGATAGGTTCCACATGCACCCTTATAAAGGTGTGCCTGGCATGAAAGATATAAATGGCTATCTGGAATTGAATGAGAGTGGAGGCATTTTCCACATAGCTGATAATGATGGCTTTGGTCTCTTTTTCCCCAAACAATATAGGGATTACCAAATATTTGACAGCGCGGAGGGGGATGTCCATATCAATTGGCAGCCCAGTAAAAACGTATTACTGGTGCGAAGCAATGCAGTGAGCACCCAGTCTCCTGCAGGAAAGGGTAGTGTTATGTTTTCCGTCGAACAACCATGGCCAAATGAAGGGCAGCCGCCAGAGGTTAACGTGCTAATTTCAGGCCGCGACTTGGATGCAAGCTACGGCTCAGATCTATTGCCTTATAAGACGCCAGAGACTCTTTCTAAATGGCTTAAAGCATCCATCAAGAGTGGTAATGTGAAAGAGTTTGGGATGTTATTCCGCAGCGGGCCGCCTAGAAATAATACTGTTTCCAGAACCACGCAGCTTATGTTCAATACAGAGAAAACCAAGGTCAAATACCATCCAGATTGGCCTCCACTGGATGATATGGAGGCGGTGATTCTGGTTGATGATGGCACTGTTAATTCGCATGTCAGTTCGGCCAAAATAGGACAGACAAGGATCACTCAAGCAAACCTTGAGTATGTCGCATCAGCGTCTGTTGAAAAGCGCAGAATAATTGTTGATGCCTCTGTCTCAGGAGGTGTTGCAGAGGCAATTGATGTGCTTGCCAGTTCACCGCTAAGAGAGAAAATTGGCCCACTTACAAAGTGGCACTATACGGGACAAAGTCGTTCTGATATGCACTTGGAAATACCACTGATTGCGAATCAAAAACCAAATTCAAAAGGTGCTGATTACAGGATCATTTCAGTGATCAATGATGCCCAACTAAGTATGCCCAGCTCTCCAGTTGAACTTAAGGATTTATCCGGTACTCTCGAAGTCTCAACAGAGAATGGTCTTTACTCTAATAACCTCTCAGCCACGCTGTGGCAAAAGCCCTTTAATGCAACCTTTTTTAAGGCTGACGGACAGCAGAAAATGGCTCTTAAGACCACCTTGAGTCCCATAAGTCTCAATAAATTTATAGATTTTTCATGGGATGAAATAGTATCTGGTGATTTACCTGTTGAAGGTATTTTGGATATTAATCTATCGGAAAAGGCATCGTTGCTAAAACTCAAAAGCTCTCTACAGGGTGTAGCATTAAATTTACCCAAACCATTTGACAAGCCAGCCGAAGAAATACAAGCCCTTGATATAATTCTGTCGTTCGACCCCAATTTTTCACGATTGCAGGGTAACTTAGGTGATCGTCTACAAGCAGATTTATCCTTTGCTGAGGATCGATTTCAAAGAGGCTTGGTCTCTTATGATCGCTCACCTCTGTCTCCAGAGGATGGTCAATTATTGGTAGCAATACATCTACCAACAATTGAGTTTGATCTATGGACACCACTATTGAGTAAGATTCAGAGCTTACAAAAAAGCAAAAAAACTCACTGGCAGCCTGTTTTTGATCTTGAATTCGACTACCTAACAGTCGCAGGCTTAAATTTGCAGGCCATTACAGCAAAAGTGAGAGCCCTTCAGACTGGTCTAAATGTGGCATTTATTAGCAACCTTGCAGATGGGCAGATTACCATGCCATGGGATAAAGAGCAGGTGCTGGTGGTTGATCTAAATACACTGCAAATGCCAGCCTTCAATTCTCAACAATCTCCATCACTTGGGGAAATAGATCCAAGGGAATTTATACCTCTGGACTTTGCAGTGACTGACTTTGGCATAGAGAAACAATCCTTTGGATCTCTATCCTTCGAATTGCGTCCCGAGCCATCGGGAGCGGCATTTAGTAACATTTCGGGTGATCTTTTAAGTATGCGACCTGGAGTATATGAGTCTGAAGCGCCAACTGATTTTTTCTGGGGTTATGATGGTGAAAAACATCTGAGCAAAATTGTGGGGCCTGTTGGTGTAAAAAATATTGCTGATCTATTGAATGGAGTTGCCATACCTAAATTTTTGGACAGTGAATCTGGCAAACTCGACCTTAATCTCTCTTGGCAGGCTCAGCCCTGGGCGCTGACTAAAGAGACGATTCAAGGTGATTTCAGAGTTAGCCTTGAAGAGGGGAGTTTTTACCGCTCAACAGGTGGAGCCGAAGCCACTTTGAAAATAATTAGTTTATTTAATTTTGCCAACTGGTTGCGCCGTTTGCAGCTAGACTTTTCCGACGTGGTTGGAAAAAACTTAGCTTATAATAAGCTAGATGCATACCTCAGTTTCAATCAGGGTATCTTGAGCTTTAATGAGCCCCTTAAAATAGATATGCCGTCAGGAAAAATGAGTATGGGCGGTGAGTTTGATTTGATCAACGAGGCAGTTGATGCAAAGTTAGTTGCTACGCTACCTGTGGGCGTTAACCTGCCTTGGCTGGTTGGTCTTGCCGGTGGTTTGCCTGCAGCTGCGGGTGTCTATATCACCAGCAAGCTGGTGCAAAAACAGGTTGATCGACTGTCCAGTATTAGTTACACCTTAAAAGGCCCTTGGGATGATATTGAAGTATCGGTGGATGAAATTTTTGCCCCTGAGCTATCAGAGCAGTGAGTAAAAACCTTGAAGAGGAGTCCCAGACTATATGGACAGAATGATTAGAGTGGCTGCCATCCAGTCTAGGCCAGAAAGTTCAATGGAGGCCAATCTAAAAAGTGCTCAAATACTGTTAATTGAGGCGGCAAAATGTGGCGCCAAAATAGTAGTGTTGCCGGAAAATTTTGCCTACTACAAGCAGACTAATTTGCACGCGATAGGTGAGGCGGAAGCGACCCTAAGAGGGCCAGTAAGACAGTACTTGTCTGAGCAGGCAAAGCAACTGGGCCTATGGATAATTGGTGGCACAGTGCCTGTTCTTGAATCACCCCATTCTAGGCCCTTTGCCAGATCATTGATCTACAACCCACAGGGAAATTGTGTGGGTCATTATGACAAGATTCACTTATTTGATGCATTGTTGAGCACAGATGCGGTCAAAGAGGCTTATTCTGAGTCAGACCACTATAGTCCCGGAGAATCAACCGTGACCTTACAAACTGATTGCTGCAATTTGGGGCTCAGTGTTTGTTACGATCTGCGGTTTTCAGAATTATACCAACAACTATCTATGGCTAACGCGCAGGTCGTTGTAGTTCCCTCCGCATTTACTGCAGTGACAGGAGAGGCTCACTGGCAGGTCCTTCTCAGGGCTCGAGCTATAGAGAATCAATTTTTTGTGATTGGTGCCAATATGGTAGATCGTAGGCATCATTCAAAGGGTCTATGGGGCGGCAGTGCCATTGTTGATCCATGGGGGACTGTGTTGGCGAGCCTTGACGATGATAGTGGTGCGGTGGTCGCAGATCTAGATTTATCGTTGGTTGATAAAGTGCGACAAAAGATGCCCGTTCAAATGCACAGAAGGCTCAATGCCTAAGATTAATCTGCAAGTTCTCTGAGGTATTCAAGTAACCTCCTGCTGGCAACTGGTGATCGCTTATTTTCCTTTTCTCGGTTAGCTTGGCGCTGAAGGTTGCGCAGTTGTTGGCGATCAGCATTTGGATAAACTTCAATTAAGGCCTCTATAGCTGGCCCGCCCTCGCCGAGAATTCGCTCCCGCCAGGCCTCAATTTTTGCACAGTGCTGGCGGAAGGTTTTCGACTGATGATTTAATTTATCCATCGTCAATTCGATACTCTCTAAGTCAGCGCTGCGCATTAGTTTGCCTAGGTATTGGATTTGCCGGCGTATGGCATCGCGATGTTTAAGTCTACGAGCCTCATAAATGGCAGTCAGCAGATTTTCCTCAAGGGTAAATTTTTGTAGCTGATTGTCTGGCATTTCGACAAGTTGCCGACCTAGGAGCTGTAATTTTGCATTTTCGCGCTTCAGCTGTGATTTGCTAGGTATTATCGATTGGAGTTTGTCGTCGCGTTCAGACATTAGGCTAAGAAAACCGTAGCAAGGCCTAAAAATGAAACAAAGCCCACAACATCAGTGATCGTGGTCAGTATAACGGTACCGGCAAGGGCTGGATCAATGTTTAGTTTTTTAAGTACAACTGGCAGTAAGGTACCTGATAGCGCAGCGGCAATCAGGTTGATGGCCATAGCCAACCCAATAATAAGAGCCATTGTTGCATCTTGAAACCAGACTGACACAACACAGCCTACAATCAAGGCATATAACAGGCCGTTTAAAGCACCAACTGCAAATTCCTTGCTCAAAAGCCAGTTTATGTTGCCACGCTCAATCTGCCCCAGAGCCATTCCTCTAATTACAACGGTTAGGGTTTGGCTGCCTGCAACGCCACCCATACTCGCTACAATCGGCATTAAGATAGCCAGCGCCACCACCTTATCAAGGGTACTTTCAAAAAGGCTAATGGCAGTTGAGGCAAAAACAGCCGTGAGCAAGTTGGCTCCTAACCATAATGCTCGGCGAGGGGCAGTTTTACCAACTGAAGAAAATGTATCCTCTGTATCACTTAAGCCAGCCATAGCTAGTAGGGAATGGTCAGCGTCTTCAACAATTACATCAACTACATCATCAATCGTGATACGACCTACCAGATGCTGTTGATCATCAATGACGGGTGCTGAGACTAAATCATGACGTTGAAATATTTGCGCAACTTCCGAGTCTACGAGATTGACATGGATTGCCCAAACTTCTGTATCCATTACTTCTCGCACATTAGTGGTGGGAGAGCAAGTCAGCAATTTACTCAGTGCTAAGTTGCCGAGGAATTTGTCGTTGCGATTGACCACAAACAAATTGTCTGTCAGATCTGGGATTTCATCAAAGCGGCGTAGATAGCGAAGCACTACATCTACGCTGATATCTGGGCGAACTGTTATAACTTCTGTATCCATTAGTCCGCCAGCAGTGTCCTCACCGTAAGTGAGTACTGACTCTACGCGCTGCCGGTCCTGTACTGACATCGCTTGAAGGACCTCTGGAATAACCCGTTCGGGTAGTTGTTGCAGAATATCGGCGATGTCATCGACATTAAGTCCCTCAGTAAGTGAAGCGACTTCAACACTGTCCATTTCACCTAAGAACTCACTTTTGATTTCATCAGACAGCTGTTGAATAACTTCTCCAGAGATCTCTGGATCAACCAACTCCCAGAGGATGACTCTAAATTTTGGCGGAGCAGTCTCTAACTGATGAGCAATATCTGGAGGCGATAAATTATTTAGGGAGTGCCTTACTTGGTTTAAGGTGACCGAGTCAATGGCGTTATCTAGCCTCTCAAGCAAATTATTTGATGTATCGCTCATGCAACTATATTCCCAAAACAACGACCTACTGTAGTCATAGATTGCAAGTTTAACCTTCTATGACTGTAATCGATAGTGTTGCAGTGCTTAGTATGCGACAGTTCTCTTGTTATTGATCCTCTCCAAAGTAGTTAGCTAGCAGCTCGGTTACTTGGTCACAGGCGTCTTGTTCATCTGGCCCATTAAATTCAAACTGTAAATCGGTGTCCCGACCGGCTGCCAGCAACATTAAATGCATTATGCTCTTGGCATCAACAAGCGGAGGTTGTTTACCTATTTTTATCTCAGATTCAAAGCTACTGGCTAATGCCGCTAACTTAGTCGCCGCACGTGCGTGCATTCCCAGTTTATTGATAATGGTTAATTCTCGCCTGATCATAGCTTGGCTGAGTTACGTTTCAAGACGCCAATTCCTTATGGATAATTTGTACAAATTGATACTCATTAGAAAAGTGCTCATAGAGCCGGTTTGCAAGATACACGGAGCGGTGTTGTCCTCCCGTGCATCCTATGGCTATGGTTAAATAACTGCGATTGTTTGCTTCAAATTTGGGGATCCATCGCGTCAAATAACCAATAATATCTGCTAGCATGGAGGCTACCTCAACTTGGCTTTCCATAAATTGGATAACTCCTTGATCATTTCCTGTTTGTGCGCGCAACTCAGATTTCCAGTAAGGATTAGGCAGGCAGCGAACATCATAGACAAAATCAGCATCATTGGGCATACCCTTCTTAAATCCAAAACTCTGAAAAAGGATAGACATTGTTTCTTGATTGTTTGGCGCCACTGTATTTTTTATTAGATCCCTCAATTGGTGAAGCGATAGACCGGATGTATCAAGGGTTCGATCTGCAATCTGAGCAATCGGTGCCAGAAGAGTCTTCTCAAGGCCAATGGCCTCTTTAAGTCCTATTGAATCGGTGCTTAGGGGGTGTTTTCGTCTAGTTTCACTGTAGCGGCGCAACAGATCTGAGGTTTGTGCTTGAAGAAATATAACATCAACTTTCACGCCAATCTTCTCAATTAAACTGAGGGTTTTAGGTATCGAGTTGAGATCGCCTATAAGATTTCGCGCATCTATGCCGACAGCTAACTTGAGTTCACTGTTAGAGCGATCAATATTAAGTTGATTAATCAATTCTGGAAGTAGGCTTGAGGGCAGGTTGTCAATACAGGTAAAACCGACATCTTCCAGAACATTAAGTGCTGATGTTTTTCCTGATCCCGAACGTCCACTAACCACAACTAATCGCATATCTTATGTGCATGCTCCAATTTAATAACAGTATCAAAAAGCTCTTGGTTACTTGTACAATTACGAAGCGTTTGCCGTGAATGATCACTTTTCATAATTTGTGCAATTCTTGACAAAGTTGTTAGATGTTCATCATTTTTTTCTTCTGGAACCACCAGAGAGAAAATTAGGTCAACAGGCTGATCGTCTGCGCCATCAAAGTCTACAGCGGTTGATAATTTTGCTAGACAGCCATAAATCTTCTTGACTCCAGCAGTTCTACAATGGGGTATTGCGACCCCTGTTCCTATGCCAGTGCTCCCAAGACGTTCACGACTTACGAAATTATGGAACAGGGTGTCGCTCTGTTCCTGACCGCCCCCAAGTTGCTCGCTAAGGAGTTGGGAGATATTTTCAAGAACACGTTTTTTGCTGCTACCAGGTAACTGGCAGACTGTGAGCGCGGGTGTGAGTACATCAGAAATTTTCATAATGTCGATTAATGGTCTCTGTGTTTCTCTTTGTGTTTGATCAGTTGTCGGTCTAGCTTGTCACTCAGTGCATCAATCGAGGCATAAAGATCATCATATTCTGCATTAGCGAATAGTTCTGCCCCTGACACATGAATAGTTGCCTCGGCCTTTTGGATGGTTTTATCTACGCTTAAAATAACTGCAATGCTGTTGATATGACGATAATGACGTTCTAATTTAGAAAGTTTAGTTTTAACGTAATCATGAATTGGGTCAGTGATTTCCAGATGGTGTCCCTGAATAGTTATTTGCATATTTTCTCCTTTATGCTCCGTTGGTAAATCTTTTTCTCTGGCTAGAGGAGGGGATGTTGATGCTCTCCCGATACTTTGCCACAGTTCGTCTCGCTACTTGGATTCCCTTTTCTGCTAGCAGGGTGGCAATTTTGTTATCACTCAATGGCTTTGTTGGGTTCTCCGCAGCGACCATTTCTTTTAGGATAGCGCAAACAGCGGTTGAAGAACATTCCCCTCCAGTGGCAGTACCAACATGACTAGAAAAAAAGTACTTGAGCTCAAAAATACCCTGAGGTGTTGCTATGTATTTTTTCGTTGTTACTCTCGATATGGTTGACTCATGAAGATTCAGTTGTTGAGCAATATCAGATAACACCATAGGTTTCATGGCCACTGGTCCATGGTTTAGAAAACCCTGTTGAAAATCAACGATGGCCATCGCTACTCGCATTAAGCTTTCATTTCTGCTCTCCAAGCTACGCAGGAACCAGCGTGCCTCGGCCAGATTATCCTTAAGGTATACATTTTCTGAACTGCTATCCGAGCGCTTAATTAAATCAGCATAGGTACTGTTTATGCGCAGGCGCGGTATATTGCTATTATTTAACCGTACTTGCCAGGTTCCGGAAATCTTTTCAATAAACACATCTGGAACTATATATTCGGCGCTATTGGAAGTAAGTTGCTCACCTGGGTGGGGGTTTAGTGTACGGATTAGGTTGACTGCATTTTGCACAATATGTTGGTCTAAATTGCTCTTTCTGGTTAATTTGGAAAGCTCAATGGAGGCAATATCATTTAAAAAATCCCCTACTAAAATTTTTGCTTCGACAAGATACGGCGTTTCTGGATTGAGCTGGTCCAATTGTATAAGAAGGCACTCTCTCAAATCCCGAGCAAATATACCTGGCGGATCAAATTGTTGCAGTCGCTTTAAAACTGCTAGGAGTTCATCAGTCTCTATGCTGTCTTCTGGGTATTGGCTGTTGAGATGAGAAGTGACCTCATGGAGATCTTCTAAAATAAACCCACTGTTATCAATGGTGTCGATGAATGCTTCTGCAATTTCCTTATCACGGGATGAAAAAGGAGTCAGATTTAACTGCCAGAGCAAATGATCTTGCAGTGATTCAGTGACCTGGTAGACATCTTCTAGATTGACTTCTCTATTGCTATTGCTTACTTGGCTAGAATTGTGGCTGTTGTCCCAGCTTGAATCGATCGGCGCATTTTCAAAACGCTCAATCCCTAGATTTTCCTCAGATTCTGTAGCAGTTGGCTCAGATGCATCTCGGGCTCTATCCTGAGCTTCAGGGTCGTCACTGTTTAGGTCTATGTCCTCATCATCTTGGGTGATGAGTTGGGAGTCTTGATCATCACTTGTCGTTAAATGCCCCTCCTCATCGGCCTCTAGCAGGGGATTGCTATAAAGCTGCTCAATAATCTCCTGTTGCAGATCGAGGGTTGACAGTTGCAGCAACCGAATAGCCTGCTGTAGTTGCGGCGTCATGGTTAGCTGTGAGCCAAGCTTGAGTTGTAGACCCTGTTGCATAGTTAAAAACTGACTGCTAATGAATACGCAATATTAGTGCCAAAAAGGCTTATTGTGCAATCAGTGGCATTATATATTTGTGAATATCACATGGTGAAGTGTTCACCGAGGTAGGTTTCTCTTACTTTATTATTCGACAAAATATCTTTTGTTGCGCCCTCTGCAATTACATGGCCCTCACCAATAATATAGGCACGACCGCAGATATCTAGCGTTTCACGTACATTGTGATCTGTTATTAATACGCCTATGCCTTTATCGCGAAGATGTCGAATAATTCCCTTAATATCGTTGACAGAGATGGGGTCAACACCTGCGAAAGGTTCATCTAATAAGATAAACTGTGGGTCAGTGGCCAGTGCCCGGGCGATTTCAACACGCCTGCGCTCACCTCCGGAGAGGCTCATCCCAATGGATTGAGTTAAGTGCTCAATATGAAACTCATTGAGTAAACTGACTAGTTTTGATTGTCGCTGTTGAGGCGTTAGATCTGCGCGTGTCTCTAAAATAGCTAGGATATTTTCAGCGACATTTAGTTTTCTAAAAATAGATGGCTCTTGAGGTAAGTAGCCCAGACCACGGCGAGCTCTGCCATGCATTGGTAGACTGGAAATATCATCACCATCAATAGTTATATGACCCCCATCCTGCCTCACTAAGCCTATGGTCATGTAGAAGCAAGTGGTTTTTCCGGCACCATTTGGACCGAGAAGTCCTACTATTTCACCCTGATTGACAGAAAAAGACACATCTTCCACGACCAGTCGATGATCATAGGACTTTGAAAGATTGTGTACCGCTAAAATAGCCATCAGGATTCTGAGCTCTCAGGATTTGTCTTTTTTTGTGATGGTGGAGGGATAACCAATTGAATACGCTTTTGAGTACTTTGATTATCACCTTTGGCTTTCCAGCTTTCATTTCTCAGGTCATAGTTAATACTATCTCCCTTGATTAGCGTGCCTTTGTTAGATAGGGAGGCATTTGTTTTTAAATTAACTAGTTCTTCCCCTGGTCTATATTCAATAGTCTCTGCACGTGCCATCACTCGGTCGCCTGCTTGATCAGATCGTTGGTAACTGGCAGGATCACCTAGACACAGGATACGACTCACATTACTCCCATCATAGTAAATAGTCACCTCATTGGCATCAATCAACATAGAACCCTGACGTATCAAAACATTGCCCTTATATTGGGTCAGCCCTGTTTTCTCATCTCTCTCGGCCGAGTCTGATTCGATAAAAATTGGCTCATTGGTATCGTTTGGAGCTGCAGATGAACCCAGTGGCAGGGTGACAGCGACAATTAGAATTAAGTAATTAACGGGGTTCATAAACAGCGCTTACTCTAGAAGTAATGGTGGTGATCCCATCTTTGAGATCAGTTGATAATGTCTTTCCTGTTACCTTTGCTTGGGGTGTTTTCAGTTTGAAGCCGTCTTCTGCTCTAGCAGTATCACTGGCGATAAAGTAAGTCATCTTGTCCGTTGTTAATTGACTGTGACCATTCGCTGAGTGCCATTGGGCATCGATATTACCTTTAAGTTCAAGGGTTTCAGTATTCGCCGCAAGGTATCCCCTATCGGCAACGATTTTTAACGCGTGAAGATTACTGGTTTTGGGTGAGCTCAGAGTTGGTTTGTCCACAATAAGCAATGACTCTTTATTGTAAAAAGAGGCTTTAATTGATCTGAGTGTAAACTGTCTCTCTCCCTTATCTGAAAATTTAAAACTTGTTATTTCTTGCATATAGCTATCTGCGCTAGGAAGTTTTTCTACCTTGCCAACCTGTGGCCTCAAAAAGGACTCAGGTGGGCTTTCCCAGATAAGTAAAAAGCCTGCAATGGTCAATACAAGAATGGTCATTAGGAAGAATTGCTTTTTCATTGATAAGTTGCCAGAAGTGACTCGAGTTTTTTCTGCGCACCAAGAATTAATTCAGCAACTTCCCTAACCGCTCCATCGCCACCGCATTTTTCTGTTTGCCAATGAGCCTGATTAGCCACAGCGCTATTTGCATTTGCTGGAGTGACCCCAAGCCCCACGCGGTTTATAACTGCCAAATCTGGAAGATCATCACCCATAAAGGCAATTTCTTCTGGACTGATATCCATTCCCTCCAGTATTTCATTCAAGGCTGACCACTTGTCTTCACGGCCCTGAATTATAGGTGAAATAGTCAGTTCCTCGGCGCGCCTTTCAAGGAGAGTTGAACGGCGACCGGTAATGATACCTACTTGTATCCCACCCCGTTGCAGTAGTTTTATTCCGAGACCATCTTGGATATTAAATGCCTTTAACTCCTCGCCACTGTTTCCGTAGTAGAGACGGCCATCTGTCAATACGCCGTCCACATCCAGTAATAATAATTTAATCTTCTTAGCAGCCGCTAGAATGGCAGGTGGATAATTCGTACTCATTACACAACTCCAGCACGTAAAATATCATGCATATGGACCACACCTATAGGATGTTGGTGTTGGTCTTCAATAATGAGCGCAGTAATGCTGGACTTTTCCATAAGCGCTAACGCTTCTGCCGCAAGAATATCCTCAGAAATGGTCTTTGGGCTATCTGACATTACCTGTTCAATGGTTACCGTACTCAAGTCGATGTCTGTATCAATGACTCGGCGCAGGTCACCATCTGTAAATACACCTAAAAGTTTGCCGTCAGGATCTATGACTGTGGTCATACCAAATCCTTTGGCTGTCATTTCTAGTAGCGCGTTTTGAAGAGGCAGGGTTGGTGATACACGGGGCATCTCATGATCTTTATGCATAATGTCACTGACCTTCAATAACAGCTTGCGACCCAGTGTTCCCCCAGGATGAGAAAAGGCAAAATCTTCAGCGCTGAAGCCTCGTGATTCAAGCAAAGCGATAGCAAGCGCATCACCCATCACTAATGTTGCCGTAGTGCTGGTGGTTGGTGCTAAATTGAGTGGGCAGGCCTCACTCGAAACACTCACGTCAAGATTGGCATGGGCAGCCTTGGCGAGCTTTGAATTGTTATCACCAGTCATGCTTATTAAGGGGATTCCGAGCCGTTTAATAAGGGGAATGATGGTAATTATTTCAGCGGTATTTCCAGAGTTTGAGATCGCGATAACAACGTCATCCCTAGTGATCATACCCATATCGCCATGACTTGCCTCTCCTGGATGTACAAAAAAAGCAGGGGTCCCAGTACTGGCAAGTGTTGCAGCAATCTTATTCCCTATATGTCCAGACTTACCCATACCTGTGACTACCACGCGCCCTGTGCAAGCTATAATCACTTCGCAGGCGAGAGTAAAATCTTTATCGATCCTCTGCGTTAATTCGCCAATTGCTTGGCATTCCATCTCGATAGTTCGCCGTGCGGACTGAATAAGTTCTTGTTTCAACATAGATTTTAAAATTTTTTCAACAGTGGCGCATTATAGGGCAAAAATGGTGTGCGGTGTCTAGGTGGAGCTGTTTAGTGTAGATACCCACAAAATATAATTATACGCAAAGTAAAAAGCGAGCAGCACTAGTCCCGCTGTCGAGGACAGAGTAGCCTTATCTCTAGCACCGCGCAGTGCCCATGCCAACAGGCCCACCATCAGCAGGGTAATGCCGGCCATTGCTACATAATCTCGGTAAAAGACAGTGTCGCCAAGACTTATTGGGTAGATTGAGCCTGCTATCCCCATCACTAACATGATATTGAACAGATTAGAGCCAATTATATTGCCCAGAGCTATATCATGGTGCCCCCGAATAGCGCTGAGTACAGAGGCGGCTAATTCAGGAAGGCTAGTACCAATCGCAACTACCGTCAAACCGATAATGAGTTCGCTAATGCCCAGAGATTTGGCAATTGTACTTGCACCCCAAACGGCTATTTCAGAACTCAACAGCAACACCGCCAAACCA
>CAXEWB010000069.1:0-7513 GCA_963999835.1 uncultured Cellvibrionales bacterium
GGATCGCCCACATTGACCGTATCACCATCAGCGACCAGATAACTGACAAGGGTTCCTTGCACAGGGCTGGGAACATCCATCGTCGCCTTATCTGACTCCAGCACCACAACGGATTCTTCGACATCGATGCTGTCACCAATTTGGGAACACAGCTCGATCACGGTTACCGCCTCAATACCACCTAAATCAGGAACTGTTATAACCTCTTTTGCCACCTAGGATTTCCCTCTAAAGTAAGTTAGCTCAACACCCTTATTGGTAGAGCGGGTTGGGTTTATCTGCATCTATGCCAAAGTCCTTAATTGCCTTATCAACAACAGAGGGCTTGATCTTTCCTTGATCTGACAGCGCTTTCAACGCGGAGATGGTTATAAAGTAGCGGTCAACCTCGAAGTAATGTCTCAATGCCTCTCGGCTATCACTGCGTCCAAAACCATCGGTTCCCAATACATAAAACGGCTGATTAACATATTTACGCATCTGCTCTGCATAGGATTTCATATAATCCGTTGCCACAATAACAGGCTCAGAAGTCTCTCCTAGCTGTTGAGTGATAAAGGATGTATTGGCCTTTTTACTGGGATGTAGCATATTCCATCTATCCACATCTTGGCCTTCCCTTACCAACTCATTGACGCTGGTTAAGCTCCAAATGTCAGCGTCTACCTCGTACTTCTCTTTTAGAATATCAGCAGCTGCCCGCACCTCGTTAAAAATAGTTCCTGCACCCATTAATGTCACGTTCAGATCATTATTGCTATCTGCTGCAGAAAACTTGTACATACCTTTGATAATGCCCCCTTCGGCACCCTCTGGCATCGCTGGTTGAACATAGTTTTCATTCATGGTGGTCAGGTAGTAGAAGCAATTTTCTTTGTCCTCAAACATACGCTTGATGCCATTTTGGATGATCACAGCCAATTCATAGCTATAGGTAGCATCGTAACTTTTACAATTTGGGATAGTATTGGCAAGGATATGACTGTGGCCATCTTGGTGTTGCAAACCCTCTCCGTTTAAGGTGGTTCGCCCAGCTGTAGCGCCAATAAGGAAGCCTCTTGCCTGACTATCACCCGATGCCCAGGCCAAATCTCCAATGCGCTGGAATCCAAACATTGAGTAGAATACATAGAAGGGAATCATTGAACAGCCACTGGTACTGTAGGCGGTAGCAAGAGCAAGCCACGCTGACATTGCACCGGCTTCATTAATACCTTCCTCAAGAATAACGCCCTTTTTATCTTCTTTGTAATACATAATTTGCTGGTGATCATGGGGCACATACTGCTGACCAGCAGAGGAGTAGATACCTAACTGACGGAACATGCCCTCCATACCAAAGGTGCGTGCCTCGTCGGGGACAATAGGTACAACACGATCACCAATAGTCTTGTCTTTGACCAAGCTTGATAAGACACGAACAAAGGCCATGGTGGTAGAAATTTCTCTTTCACCGCTGCTCTCTAGCTGCTTGCTAAAAGCACTCAGAGGCGGCGCTTTCATAGGCTCAAAATCAGCCTGACGGAATGGCAGTGGACCACCAAGGGCTTCACGGCGGCTATTCATATAGGTAAGCTCAGGACTATCATCGGCAGGACGATAATAGGGAACTGTCTCCAATTCATCATCGGAAACTGGAATACCGAAGCGATCACGGAAATTCTTAAGGCTGTCCATGTCTAATTTTTTTACGGAGTGAGTATCATTAGATGCCTCACCGGCACCACCCAAACCATAACCTTTCACCGTCTGGGCAAGTATGACAGTGGGCTTACCAACAGACTCCATAGCCTCTGAATAGGCAGCATAGACCTTGTAGGGATCATGACCACCACGATTCAGAGCCATAATCTGATCATCCGTCATATCCTTTACCAGCTCTAAAAGCTCTGGATATTTACCAAAGAAGTGCTCACGGGTGTAGGCACCACCGTTATACTTGTAATTCTGTAACTCACCGTCACAGACTTCATTCATTCGCTTTATTAATAGACCCGACTTATCTTTCTCAAGTAGCGGATCCCAATGTCGACCCCAGACAACCTTGATCACATTCCAACCGGCACCCCTAAATACGCCTTCTAGCTCTTGGATAATTTTACCGTTGCCACGCACGGGGCCATCGAGACGTTGGAGATTACAGTTAACCACAAAAACTAAATTTTCTAATTCCTCACGACCTGCCAGAGAAATGGCACCCAGACTTTCTGGCTCATCACATTCTCCATCACCAAGGAAAGCCCAAACCTTGCGATCGCCACGAGCTACCAGACCTCGAGCAGACAGGTAACGCATAATATGAGCTTGATAAATTGCTTGAATTGGGCCCAAGCCCATTGAGACGGTTGGGAATTGCCAATAATCGGGCATCAGCCATGGATGGGGGTAAGATGATAGGCCTTTGCCATCCACTTCCCGTCGGAAACCATCTAGCTGTTCTTCAGATAATCTTCCCTCTAAAAAGGATCGTGCATACATTCCTGGCGCACTGTGACCCTGGAAAAATACAAGATCTCCAAGGTTACCGTTTTCATAACCGCGAAAGAAATAGTTGAAACCAATATCATAGAGCATAGCCGCAGATGAGAAACTGGCGATATGGCCACCTATTCCCTCACTTTTCTTGTTTGCACGCATAACCATAGCCAGTGCATTCCAGCGTACCAATGAACGAATTCGTCGCTCCATAAAGAGGTCGCCGGGCATCTTCTTTTCGCGGTTACTGGGTATTGTGTTGCGATAAGCTGTTATGACAGACTGAGGAAGTGTTAGACCTTCTTCAGTGGCATGTTCTTGCAACTGATTGAGGATGTACGTGGCGCGCTCGTTACCTTGGCTGCGGCAAATAGAGTCAAAAGCGTCTAGCCATTCCTGAGTCTCGATTGGATCAATATCGTTGGACATAGGGCACCGACTTTTTTTTCATTTGAGTTAAGGGTGAAACTGGGTTTTGAATAATCAATATAGGCTCAACTAGTTGCCAGTTAAATTGCACGTAATAATAATGTAGTATGATTACAAAATCAATGTATTTATAATAAAATTTTCGAATTTATAATATATAGTATTTTCTATAAAATAGATATAAGTTATTGTTTTTAAATATTAATTATGTTTTTATTAATAAGTTAGTTTAACTACATAACTCATCAATAATCAATTAAAAGGAATAATTGTCATTGACTAAATCAGGCTTGATATAGGCACCATTGTCACTGTCTTGAGTCTGCACCCAGAGTTGTCGAGGACTCTCCAGAACAATTCTTTTATAGGCTTGCTGAATGTCACTGACTGTTAATGCTCTTATTTGTTCAGCCAACAACGCTCTAAATTGAAAATCTGTGTAACCTAAATTAAGCGATTCAGCAAACCGACCGCTCATTTCACTCAGACTCTTTGGCGCTTCCTGTAAATTGGTCAATACAGCATTTTGGTGACGTGTAAACGCCTCAATCGATAGTTGCTCGACATCACTTGCAAACTGTTCTGTAAAGTCTGTGAACTCATCTTGTAACTGCGACACCGATGCGACAGGGGACTGAACCAACATACCTATTCCCGGAACTCTATTGATCGGATAAAAGAATGCAGAGACTACATAGCCCAATTGTTTTTCTGTACGCAGGGTATTGAAGAAAGGTGCGGAAATCATTTGCGCAATTAAACTCAACCTTGCACGCTCTTTCAGGCTATCTGAATCTCCCTGGATATAGCGCATTACAACTGTGTCACTATGGTCAACGGGAATGGCATAAATAAAATCTGACTCAGATAATTTTACAATCTTGAGGGGAGCGTTAATCTTCCGCGGCGATAGAACACCCAATGGCGCAATAATCTGGTTGGCTGCTTGGAGAGTGTGATTACCACTGATAATCACATCAATCTCAAAACCCTGCAATAACTGCCGTGAGTAATCTTGGAGCTGTTTCATTGTTAGCCTATTAAGCACTGGTGCCTGCTCAGGCGCCGTCCAGGCATTTCTCATAGCTGCTTGCAACTGACCGACTACCTGTCTAAAGGGGTAATCTTTTTGTGCATTGAGCTTTGTCCTTTTAAGCTGCTCTTTTACTCTCTGAAATCGTTTAGGTGACCAATCGGGATGACGCAACACTTCGAGAACTGACTCAAGTAATAACTCCTGATTCTGTGAATAACCCCCAAGAACGAGCGATATACCCCGCTGATCCACACCTAGAGCATAATTGAGTCCAGCTAATGATGCCGCATAAAGGCTTGAATTAAGCTGATCCTGTACTAAATTGATATACAGTTCAGCTGCAGTCGCTTGCTCGATAGTGGATGTCTGATCTGTAGCCAGTTTAATTATAATATTGGCTCTGGGAACGCCAAATTGCGTATTTTCAAGATGCCATACCCTCATACCATTGGCTTTTAGTATTAGCTCAGGTTGTTTAGTTTGCTCATGCTTAAGGTTGATTAGACTGAGATCTGAGGGGATAAACGGGTTCTTTGCTGGTAGTTTTAACTCTGCAAATGATTCAGGGGATTGCCATGAGCTTACAAGGCTTTTATCAACGCGCTTAACTAAATAAGGTACCTGATAAAATTCAGATAATTTGTCCACCTCAACATTGGGTGCCGTCACCATCATCATGACATTATCTGGCGTCAACCGAGACAATAGGGAATCAATTAATTGCTTATCAAATTCTGCTGTTAGGTAGGGTTCGCGCAGCACCTCCTGAACAGGGTATCTATGCATTTTTGAAGCGAGCATGGACACATATCGACTGGGATTCTGCTTTTCTAAGTATCTAAAGTTTATCTCTCCCATTTTAGCCAACTCGTCTTGCCGCCATGACTCTATTCCCTGCTCTTTGATCAACTCTATCCAAGCAAATACCTGCTCCACCAGTGTATTGCGATTGGCTAGACCCTCGGGAGTCAAACTTACTGTGATGCTAAACAGCCCAGCGCTTCGATCCTCTATGCTTAACCCTGCTCCAAGACTTTCCGCCCATCCCTTATTCTTTAATACGTCAAGTAAACTGCCAGTTTCTTCATGACCAATTAATGAGGCTATGTATTGGGCGGGCTTGGTGCGCCAGTGACTAGTTATAGGTGGAATTTCAAACATTAGGCTGAGTTGACGTAACTCTTTAACAGGCTTGATATTAAATTGTATAGGTAATTCTGTAGGTTCCACAAAGGGCACCCCGTGAGGTTTTATTTGAACCTGCTTGTCTTTAATTGCCGCAAAGCGTGATGAAACCATCGACTGTAATTGGTCTAAACTCTCTGTTCCAGATACCACCAGTTTCATTAAATTAGCGGAATAATATTGATCGTACATAGCAATGAGATCATCACGGATTGATTGATCTGGCCTATCAGCCAATGTATCAAGATTACCAACCGTGAATTTCGACTGTGGATGATCTTGATTAATATGCTCTCGCAGAACGTCCCACTGTCTGCGAAAATCATTTTTTATTCTCAGTCGATATTCAGATTCAACAGCGTTGCGCTCCCGATCTACGTAGTCAGCATCAAAATTGGGACTAGTAAAGAATGGGGCGAAGCGATCTAGTGCCTGCTCTAGGTACTGCACGTCAACATCAAAAAAATAATTGGTATTTTCAGAGCTCGTGTAGGCATTGTGTGAGCCTCCATACTGACTGATAAAGGCCTGATATTCACCCGGTTCAGGGTATTTAGCAGTACCCAGAAACAGCATATGCTCAAGAAAATGAGCAAGCCCCAACCTCTCTCGGGGATTTTGGTAACTACCTATATAAACATCTAGCGAAGCCGCTGCCTTATCGGCATCGGGATCAGAGATTAGCAATACGTCAAGGTTATTTTCGAGCCTAATATATCGATACTGCCGCTGATCATTATCACTCTTTATTACTTCCTTATAGCTTAAAGGCGGCATCTGATCTGAAGATACAAGCAATTGACAGGATTGCAAAAGCAATACAGCAAAAAGATAGATTAAAGAACGCAGGTAACCCATAAGCTTTACTCGTTGATTAATTGACATAGGGCTTAACCCTTTGAAACCTGATTTCGTGGCCAGGCGTTGTAAATAGCCTTAACTAGAGTAGCAAGAGGTATAGCGAAGAAAAGCCCCCAAAAACCCCAGATACCACCAAATAAGAGTACGGCGATGATAATGGCAACTGGATGCAGGTTGACGACTTCGGAAAAGAGCAGAGGAACGAGCACATTGCCATCTAGCACCTGAATCACCACATATATCACAACTAACCAGACAAACTCTGTTGAATACCCCCACTGGAAATAACCTACCAATAACACAGGGATAGTTACCACTGTTGCACCAACGTAGGGAATCAGTACTGATAAGCCAATTAATAAAGCCAACAGTGCCGCGTACTGAAGTCCCAGAATCAAAAACGCGATAAATGAAACTGTGCCAACAATCACAATCTCTATTGCTTTGCCACGCACATAATTGGCAAACTGCATATTCATTTCATCCCAAATGGTGGTCATAACCCTGCGCTCTCTCGGCAACATATCGGACAACAGAGTTAACAACTCATTTTTATCTTTCAACATGAAAAAGACCAAAAGGGGTACAAGTACAATATAAATCATCACAGCAAACAAACCGGGGAAACTACTGATAGAAAATGAAAGTAATTGCTCGGCGAGATTAGCAACTTCCTCGGACGCTCTAACCAATATAAGTTGGAATTGCTCTGGACTCACGTAGGCTGACAATTTTTCCGGGAATGACGTCAGCAACTCCTTTAGCTGAGCGACCATTGCAGGCAACTCTCTCAACAGCAGTGATGTCTGTCTAAAGATGATGGGAATTAACAATAATAAAATAGACACAGAGCCTACTAGGAATAGCAGATAGGTGGAAAAAACAGCCGTCAATCTGGTAAAACCATACTTCTGCAGGCTGTTGACCAAACCCTGCAGTAAAAACGTGATAATTACTGCCGCAATAAATGGACCTAATATGGACCCCAAAGTCGCCAGAACAACAAATGAAATGATCAGAATTATGCTCAATAATACCGCCTCTTCATTACTGAAATACTGCTCTAACCACTTTTTAAAAACCTGCTTCATACAACCTCCTGCTGAGTTGTAAAACCCATCTAATCCGACTACTATCGGTATGAGACAACCAATCTATATGGCATGAAACCAATTGGTTATTTAACTGTCGAACTTTTTAGTTCTTATCAGAAATTGTTTATACAGCAACCGCATAACAGACACTGGCCTCATTTTGACTGATTCACTGAAATGCATAATAGTCCTACCCACAGTTGCATGCCAGAAAATACGCCTGTATTTGAGTGAAAAATGTCATAAGATAATCTTTTTAGTGCCCTGTATTGCTATATTTTCTCATACTAGCATTGCAGCGCAAATTGAACTGCCCCTGCTTGGCGATAGCAGTTCTAGCATTATTTCTAAAAAACAGGAATATGCCTTAGGTAAAACTTGGTTGCAGGCGTTCAGAAGTCGAATAACTGAACACGATGACCCACTGCTACAA
>CAXEWB010000070.1:0-4894 GCA_963999835.1 uncultured Cellvibrionales bacterium
AGAGCCGATTGAACAGTGAAACAACCGTCATTAATTTATCAGACTCCAAGACAGACATTTCAATCCCAAGGATCAGTAATGTAACTGACGCAAGTGGTTGTAGCAATCGTCGAGTAGTACTGTTCAGTGATAAATTCTCTACCTGCTAGCAGATGCTCGAGATACCAAGTTGCGGGCATTAATTTGTTGTCAATGACACTTGGATTAGCGATGTAAACCCAAGCCGATTGCACACCATCTGCGGTTTGCACCTGAAACAATTCGCGACTATATCTGTAGGGTGTTGCCTCGAAAAAATCTAACTTATCAATTTCTGATTCTGATTGCAGTTTATAGAGTAACCCTTGAATTTGTTCATTGGGTGCATAGATCAGATTGGCACAACCAAGATTTGCATCTTGAGCAGATCGCTTATTGAACCTTAAGCCAAAGCCATCAATCCAGCCTGCGCAAACACTCAACCACTGTATTTCCCTGCCTTGCATTCGGGCCTGATTCATATTTGAACCATAGGCAAAATATAAGTTTAAACTATATGGGGCAGTCACAAGGTCAGCCAATGTAGTCGATAAAGACGTTAATCTTAACTTAAAAAGGGACACGAAATAAAATTAGTAAAAAATTTAACTGTTATCAAACACAAAGTATTGTGCTTTGGGCTTTTCTGGAGTACCTTATGTAGTGTTAGCACCTTTTGCTATCGCCTGCTATAAGGAGATGTATTTATGTCTAACTCTTCCATTGACCACCCGATGGACAATGTCATTGACCTCTTTACTCGCAAACCTCTCTCTGAATTATCTGATAACAAACTCATTCGAATGGCGCCCGAACTAGATGGTTTGGAAATGCTCTACTGTAATGCCGAAAATCCTGACAAGTTATTTTCTGTAAAAGTTCTCGCCTGGGGCTTGCGCTCTCATGGGGAAGTCGTTGGTCTGGTTCCATGGCTTGATGAACTAGTTGCCTGTGATGAAATAAATGATCCCTTAAATGGTCAATGGCAAGGTTACTATGATCCTGGGGTTGATGAACTATTTTTTACAGCACCACTACACAAGGTGGTCGAACTCGAAACAGCAGCTGACTACTACGAATATCAGTGTCACTCAGAGCAGGATATTATTCAAGAAATGCCCGACACCATAGGCACCCACGCAGTATTGTCTGAGGATGGCTTCAAGAGCATCACGCTTAAAGAAGTGATTAGCTGGCGACTGTTAAATAATGGAAAAGTTGAGGCAATGCTGATTGACGAAAGCAAAATGATTAGTACACCTGTGCTACCGGGTGACGACTGTCTTTATATGGCTGATAAAAAAAGAGGCTTCCGCTACTTTTTTCAGCATCATATTGCCAACAAACTCAAATCTAAAGATCCCGAGGCAATGGCAGCAATATCGCTATTAAAGGACGGATAGTTAGAGAGCAATAACTATGGATTGCCGTACGACATAACGCGCTGGTATCGCTGCTCTAACAATTGTTCTAAGGGAATAGCTTGGAGCTGTTGTAATTGCTCAATCAGATATTTCTTAAGAGTACTGGATATAGCCTCAATGTCTCTATGAGCGCCTCCCAAAGGCTCTTCTATGGTCTCATCAACAACCCCTAAGTGCTGCAGATTTTCAGACGTTACGCCCATAGCTTCAGCAGCTTGGTGTGCCTTTTCACTGGTTTTCCAAATGATATTTGCACAACCCTCGGGGGAAATGACGAAATAGGTACTGTATTGCAACATATTAAGTCGATCACCCACACCTATAGCAAGAGCCCCACCTGAACTACCCTCACCTATTACAGTACAAATTATAGGTGTTTCAAGGCGTGACATAACCGCCAGATTCTGTGCTATTGCCTCAGAGATGTTGCGCTCTTCAGAGTCTATTCCCGGGTAGGCTCCCGGCGTATCAATCAAGGTAATAACTGGCAATTTAAAGCGCTCCGCAAGTTGCATAAGTCGAAGCGCCTTTCTATAGCCCTCAGCCTTCGGCATACCAAAGTTACGCATTACTTTTTCGCTGACACCACGTCCTTTTTCTTCGCCAATAACCATCACTGGCTTCCCATCAAGACGGGCCATACCACCTACAATCGCGCTATCATCTCCAAAATGTCGATCACCGTGTAGTTCTTCCCAGTCAGTAAATATTCGCTGGATATAATCAAGGGTATAAGGACGTTGAGGATGCCTTGCGACCTGCACTACTTCCCAGGGCGTTAACTTACCATAAATTGTCTGAGTAAGTTTTTCTGACTTCTCGCGCAACCGATTGATTTCTTCCGCTATATTGACTTCATTATCGTTTCCAACCAACTGAAGTTCTTCTATTTTTGCTTCTAGCTCAGCAATGGGTTGTTCAAAGGGAAGATAGTTTAAATTCATAGTGCAATAGGTCTTTCATAAAGTTAGTGTGTAACGGCGTTCATTCTAACCATCCTGATTGATTATCGCCAGTGTTGGTAAGCGGCTCGACTGCCATGCTATCAGTAATTTAATGTGACGTTATTTTTGCCAAATTGTTTCCGCAACTGTTCAATCAGCTCATCTCTGGGTTGGACCAACCATTGATCTCCAAGGTTAAATTGACCAATAGCACTGTTCATAGCGTACTCAATAGTCACTGGACAGGAGCCATCTTTAAAGTGACTCAGGGTATTTTCAATGCGCTCCACCCAGTTATCCTGAGTATCTTTCTTGGGGATTGTAAGCCTAAGACTTTCTAGCTTGCTACAACGGGCTTGATAAATTGATTGAATTGACTCTGCTACCATCTTCAATCCACCACTATAGCTATCCTCAGAAACAATACCCTGGACAATTAACAGCGCATCCTTTACCAAAATTTCACGATAGGCATTAAACTTTTCTGCCCAGACCGAAAGCTCTATGCGACCACTTTTATCATCTAGCGTTAAAAAGGCAAAGTTTTCACCCCGTTTATTTTTCATTACCCGCATGCCGACAACCAGGCCGTAAATAGTCGTTTTCTCTTTGTTGGCGCGCAGATCAATAATCCTATGTGGCAACATGCATCTAAGTTCATCTGCATATTCATCAATAGGATGGCCAGTGAGATATAGACCCAAGGTTTCTTTTTCCCCGTTCAACCTCTCTCGCACACTGAGTGGCCTAGTTTGCAAATAATCAGCATAGGGGTCTGTCGAGGTATGGTCAGATCCATTGCTAGCAAATAAATCAGTCATGCCACTATTGATATTTCGTGCTTCTTGTTCAGCCTTTTTTATGGCCTCATCCATACTGGCATACATAACAGCACGCTTGTAACCAACATCCCCCTGTGGTCCGATCTCGTCTAGTGCACCACTTCTAATAAGAGCCTCCAGTGCTCTTTTGTTAACTTTTCGACCATCAACCCGTGCACAAAAATCAAATAAGTCAGTGAACAAGCCGCCTTCCTCACGCGATTCAATGATACTTTCTACAGGTCCCTCACCTAGCCCTTTTATAGCTCCGAGGCCATAGATAATAGAACCATCGTTATCCACACTAAACTGGAATCTGCCGTGATTTACATCGGGAGGTAACAGTTGCAGCTTCATAGCTCGGCATTCATCAATAAAGGTCACCACCTTATCGGTTTTATCCATGTCTGAAGACATGGTTGCTGCCATAAATTGAGCGGGATAATGCGTTTTCAACCAAGCGGTTTGATAAGCGACCAGAGCATAAGCGGCAGAGTGGGACTTATTGAAACCATATCCGGCAAATTTTTCCATCAAATCAAAGATATTCGACGCCAGTGCCTGACTGTGTCCCCTCTCCATAGCGCCCTTAACAAACAACTCTCGCTGCTTGGCCATCTCCTCTGCTTTCTTTTTGCCCATTGCCCGACGAAGTAAATCAGCGCCACCCAACGTATATCCACCCATAATCTGAGCAATCTGCATGACTTGTTCCTGATATAAAATAATACCGTAGGTGGGCTCTAAAGCTGGTTTTAAACAATCGTGCTGGTATTGAGAATGAGGGTAACTAACCTCTGCTAGGCCTTTTTTACGATTAATAAAATCATCCACCATGCCAGACTGAAGTGGGCCGGGGCGAAATAATGCCACGAGGGCCACGATATCTTCAAAGCGATCTGGCCCAAGCTTCATTATTAGCTCTTTCATACCTCTGGATTCTAGCTGAAAGACTGCGGTGGTCTCAGCACGCTGCATCAGTTGATAGGTTGGCTTATCATCCAATGGAATATGATCAATATTTAACAGATCTTCTGCATTTGCTTCTCTGCGTTGATTGATCATTTGCACTGCCCAATCAATAATGGTGAGCGTTCGCAATCCGAGAAAATCAAACTTTATCAAACCCACTTCTTCGACATCATTCTTGTCAAACTGGGTGACCACACCTGAACCACCATCGT
Organism: uncultured Cellvibrionales bacterium; assembly: GCA_963999835.1. Lineage (GTDB taxonomy): Bacteria > Pseudomonadota > Gammaproteobacteria > Pseudomonadales > Porticoccaceae > HTCC2207. The sequence goes on from CAXEWB010000070.1 coordinate 4,392, forward strand.
CACAGTAAATCGGTGAAAAGTCAGTGATCACGGTTGGAGCTATGACCACGCCTCCGGCATGCTTACCACAGTTACGCGCAACCCCTTCTAGCTGAAGCGCCATACTCCAAATTTCTGCAGCCTCATCATTCTCAGACAAAAATTGTTCTAGCTGCTCCTCCTTCTGGACCGCTTTTTCCAGGGTCATTCCAACTTCAAAGGGGATTAATTTGGATAATTTATCAGCCAGACCATAGGATTTACCCTGCACACGGGCAACATCTCTCACCACCGCCTTTGCGGCCATCGTACCAAAGGTTACAATTTGCGATACTGCCTCTCTGCCATACTGTTCAGCGACATAGGCTATGACTCTATCGCGACCATCCATGCAAAAATCTATATCAAAATCTGGCATAGATACACGCTCGGGGTTGAGGAATCGCTCGAATAATAAGTCATACTTAATAGGGTCTAAATCTGTTATTTTTAGAGCATAAGCTACTAACGAACCTGCGCCAGAC
>CAXEWB010000071.1:0-5599 GCA_963999835.1 uncultured Cellvibrionales bacterium
AAATGGTACAGAGACTACCGGCCTTTATGAGGCCTCAAGCTGAGCATTACAGTCATGTATTTGCTATCAATGAAATGGGAGAGATCATTATGTCACTTCAAGATCCTGAGGGCCTATATCACACCAATACTGGTGCGCTTGAATCTGAGCAGTGGCTCTATATAAGTAGTTTACATGCAGCTGATTTGGCCCGTATCAACAAGCAATCTATTGGTCTCTAATGTCATCATCTCTTGTACATACATTAAAACATCATTTCCTTGATGCCTTTGCCGATGACGATAACAGTGTCTGCTCAAGGGTTGTGCCGCAAAAACTAGAGAATCCCAGATGGGTAAGTCGCAATGACGCTCTTGCTAATGAGCTGGGAATAGATACCAAAGAACTGGCCAGTCAGGCATCCTTAAAACTTCTCAGTGGCAGTCAAATATCCGACAATCTGAAGCCTATCGCTGTTGTTTACTCTGGCCACCAATTTGGCGTTTGGGCGGGGCAGTTAGGCGATGGGCGAGCCATTACTTTGGGAGAGATTGCGGTCGGACAGGACGGCGAATTATGGGATCTACAGCTTAAAGGCGCTGGCAGCACTCCCTATTCCAGGTTTGCTGATGGGCGAGCGGTATTGCGTTCAAGCATACGAGAATATCTGTGCTCTGAGGCCATGCATGGTCTTGGCATACCCACCACTAGAGCTCTGTGTCTTGTCGATAGCGACAGTCCAGTATACCGAGAGAAAGCAGAAACCGCTGCAGTTATCTGCCGCGTTGCACGCAGTCATATTCGATTCGGCAGCTTTGAACACTTCCACCATCGCAATCAACCACAGGCACTCAAAGCTTTAGCTGATTATGTGATTAATCGTCATTTTCCGATGTGGCGCAATGATACAGAACGATACTTTAAGCTCTTACAAAATACTGTCACCCAGACTGCTTACATGATCGCCCATTGGCAGGCAGTCGGTTTTGCCCACGGTGTAATGAATACCGATAATATGTCCATACTGGGCGATACTATTGACTATGGTCCCTTTGGATTTATGGAAGCCTATAATCCGTATTTGATATGCAATCACTCCGATTCCAACGGACGCTATTCATTTAAAAATCAACCTGCAATAGCGCTGTGGAATCTAAACGCGTTAGCCACCACATTTAGCTCTCTGCTACCCCGCGAGCAATTAGTGGAATGCTTGCAACAATATGAACCCCAATATCTCGAGCACTACAGACAGCTTATGGCAACTAAATTAGGGTTGCAGAACTACAAACCCGATGACGAGCATCTAATCAATGACTTATTAGCCTTAATGGAAAAAAGTGCCGTTGATTACAGTCTGATGTTCAGAAGACTGTGTGACTTTACGCCATCAGATACCCGTATTCGCGATTACTTCTTGCAGCGAGAACAATTTGATAATTGGGCTAAATCCTACTTTAATCGACTGTCCCTACAAGCACTAACAGACACAGCTAGAGCTGAAAAAATGCGCACTGTTAACCCAAAGTACATCTTGCGAAATTATATGGCTCAAATAGCCATAGAAAAGGCACAGGACGGTGATTACACCGAGGTTAATAGGCTTCTAAAAATCATGCAAAATCCCTATGATGAGCATCCAGATGCAGAGGAGTATGCAGGTCTACCACCGGACTGGGCAACAGACATCTCTGTTAGCTGTTCCTCCTAGCAGCTTAGTCTCGCGTTCAGTCCTGACTGGGGACTCCTGTCAACCAGTTATTGTTTAGTACTTCCGCTCTGGGAGGCATACAATCTATAATGCGGTATGAGAGTTGGCCGTCGGGAATTGAGTAAGTTGTATCTTTATAAGAAACTATGTGCATTAGTGCTTTTTCTAGTTTGCCCATGGGCAAATGCAGATGTATTTTGGATGTTTCGCGAAGTCGACGGAAGTACCAACTGGCAGTATATTGCCAACTTCTCCAGCAGTGTGCTAATTGTTGCTCTAACAATCACAGCCACAAGACTTTTCTTCAGTCATCGCCAAGCCAAGAGATACAATCGTCAACTTGAGGAAATCCGCACTGAACTAGAAATTAGGGTAAGCGAGCGAACTGCTACGCTAAAAGAGAGCAACAGTGCCCTCGAAGTTGAGATTGGTAAGCACCGAAAAACCACAGCACAACTAAAGTATTCTGAAGCCTATATCAACAGCATACTGCAATCCATGCCCTTGATGTTAATTGGTCTTGATAAAAACAACAAAATTACTCAGTGGAACCATCGCGCTGAGGTAACTAGCGGCATACCTGCTAAACAGGCTCAGAGCGCTGATTTGTGGGAGGTATATCCCTCAATAGGCATAACGCCACAACAAATTAAACAGGCCCAAGAAGAAGGCGAGACTCAAACTATAAAATATAGCCAACGTGGACAGTATCACTTCAATATCACTATCTATCCTCTTGAAGGCGCAAGCAAAACAGGTGTTGTAATACTATTGGATGATGTTACCCAACAGGTTAACAATGAGACTTTGCTTATTCAGCGAGACAAAATGTCATCAATGGGTGAGATGGCTTCTGTGATGGCCCATGATATCAACATACCACTTAAAGGGATTATCAAGGATATAAAACAGGTCCGCCAGAGTTTGACGGATGCCACTGACAAGGAAGGCCTGAGTGAACTACTCGAAAATGCAATAATTCGTGGCCAGCAGGCCACGTCAGTGGTATCGAACCTGATCAACTTTTCTTCCGGTGATGAAGAGAAAACCATGGCTAGCATCCCAGCTATTATTGATCACAGTATAGAACTTGCCTCAGATATACTTTCGGTCACTGCAGACCTCAGGTTTTGCGATATAGAGGTCAATGTGGACTATGCAGATAATCTCCAAGAGATACCCTGCTTTATCACTGAGATGCAACAGGTACTATTGAGTCTGTTTCGCCATTCATGCTATGCCCTTAACAAGATTGATGATATCGAGCATAGGCCTCAGATTACCATAGAAGTAACCGTCTTCTACGATCACCTTTGGATCCGTATACAACACAATGGTCAGGGAATCAGTCTGGAGGAGCAAAAAACAATTTTTGAGCCCTACGCAAGCCAGAGCAACAAGAGTAAAAAATTTGACGCTGGTAACCGACTTTCTTTCTCTCACTTTATTATCACTGAACAGCATCAAGGACAGATTGCTGTCACATCCGATCCGGATGTAGGCACCACCTTTCATATCCAACTGCCCCTGCAATAATTGATACATGCAGTTGCTCAACAGGGGCTAATTTTATTTGCTAGCCGCTGTCTCTGTATTGAGAAATAATTTTAACTGGGATACCAATCCACCCGTCAGTATAAATGCACAACCTAGCATTTCTACCCGTGTTAGATGCTCATTGAGCAGCCACCAACCACCCAGTGCCGCAAACACAGCCTCAAAACTAAGAATAATCGCACCGTGGGATGCCGGAGCACTGCGCAAACCCACCGCCATCAAATAAAAGGCTATCGCTGAGGACATAACACCCACGTACAGCAGTGCACCGGCAACATCTCTTAGCCCTTGCCAATTCCAACTTTCAAAGATGGGAACCATAAGCAATGTCAAAACCGCTCCGACGGAGAATTGCACAAAAACTAAGCGAAATGATGATGTGTGTTCGGCCAAGCGTTTAGTGAGTAATAAATGCAGAGCGAAAACCAATGAGCTCAGCAATACCAAGATATCGCCTACAAAAAATTCATCCGTCTGCACCTGGGCAAGAAAATAAAGCCCTAAAATAGCTAACAAAATACCTGCCCAAGTGGGCCATTCAGTTTTATTGCGAAAAAATACGCCCAGTATAGGTACGAAGACAATATAGATTCCCGTCAGGAAACCGGCGCGGCCAGCGGTGGTGTACATCAAACCTGCCTGTTGTAAAACCATGCCAAGCGTCAGCACCAACCCCAGTATTGCCGCCTGTCGATTGGTGCGATTAAATGTCGTTATTGCAGTCGGTTTCTCGACCCAATACCAGATCACAAAAATAGCCAAGGCACCAATAACAAAGCGCCCAAAAGAGAAAAGTATCGGCCCGACATGATCCATGCCTGTACGCTGAAAGACAAAAGCTAACCCCCAGATAACGGCAGTTATCAGCAGAATTCCGTCTGCCTTTAGATCCGATTTAATACTCATAATTCTCCAATATTATTCTTCGATGTAATTTCAACAGGCTCCATGTAGAGTATTACTAGTTGTAGATTCTCACGTCCGCGGTATTCATTAATTCCCAGCCGATAAACACAGCGCACTAGTGTTTCACCCGATGGCCATTTGTCAATATCCACATTAAAGTAGATGGCATCGATTGCTCGCTGTGGAACTGTGTCCGTTGCCAATATTAACTTGAGGTGTTTTTCACCCACGATGCGCTGTTGCTTGGCAACAAAAGTCCCCTCAAAACTGGGTTCGGGAAATAGTTGACCCCAGGGACCAGCATCACAGATCAGTCGTGCTGTTTGCATACTAATCTGATCTGCAGTTAGATTGCCATCGGTTATTAGCGAGGCCTGCAAATCACTTTCGCTGATAGACAGTGAGACATGCTCTTTAAAGGCTTGCTCAAATGGTGCTAATGCCTTCTGATCAAGGCTGAGTCCTGCCGCCATCGCATGCCCGCCAAACTTACTAATCAAGCCTGGATTTCGCGTGGCTATGGCATCCAGCGTATCACGAATATGTAAGCCGGGAATTGATCGAAGAGAGCCTTTTAAAACACCACTGTCGTCGCGGGCAAATACTGCCACTGGGCGATGGTATTTCTCTTTGATTCGAGAGGCCAATAATCCTACGACACCCTGATGCCAATTTGGCTGATAAAGGCAAAGTGACGAGGGCAATGGCTGAGTATCTAATGATAGATTATCCACAATTTTAGAGGCTTCAAGCTGCATTTCCTGCTCAATTGCCCTGCGTTCCTTATTGAGATCATCCAGCGCCTGTGCAAGTTGTAATGCTGTATTGTCATCCTCAGTTAACAGACACTGGATTCCCAGTGAGATATCATCCAATCTTCCGGCAGCATTTAATCTTGGACCCAGCGCAAAACCCAAATCAGAGGCGACCAATCGCGTTTGATTTTTTCCGGCGATGCGCAATAACGCACGTATCCCTGGGCGTCCCTGGCCGGCACGAATTCGCAGTAATCCCTGATGCACCAGCGCGCGGTTGACGGGATCTAAAGGGACAACATCAGCGACTGTGCCCAAGGCGACCAAATCAAGCCAACGGGCCATATTTGGCTGAGCAATGTCCTGTTCATCAAACCAATTCAGTCGACGCAATTCAGCTCGCAGTGCGCTAAGTAGATAGAAGGCCACACCCACACCGGCAAGGTTTTTACTGGGGAAGCCACACCCAGGCTGATTAGGATTTACAATAGCTGCCACATCCGGTAACTGCGTTCCTGGCAAGTGGTGATCTGTTATAACCACTTTGATACCCAATCGCTTGGCCAGTGCAGCCCCTTCTAAACTGGAGATGCCATTGTCTACTGTGATGATTAAATCAGGCTTCTTGGATCGCGATAATTCAACAATTTCTGGCGTCAATCCATAGCCATAATGAAATCGATTGGGTACT
>CAXEWB010000072.1:0-5352 GCA_963999835.1 uncultured Cellvibrionales bacterium
AATTTTCTTTGGCATCTCTCTTTTCCTAACCGTTAAACTAAAACCAGAAGACATTTGTGTTAACCACAGGGTGCTAAATGGGGTAAAATACATCTTCTATCAGAATACGTGTATTCTTGGAGTATTGTGGGCTATGACCACTTCGCATATATACATTGGCTAACAATAAGTGTTTATCTGCAACGTAACCGCCTTCACTTTAAATCAAACATAACACAATTAAAACTAATACTTAGTCGATCTTTTAATTGGAATGCCAGACCTAAATTTAATTCAATTTAGTCTAATTGCCGTTATCTTCGTCTGGAGTGGCTTTGTGCGTTCTGGACTGGGCTTTGGCGGTGCAATATTTACACTGCCTTTTCTGTTGCTGGTTCACAATGACCCCCTATTTTTCTTGCCTATTATTTCAACCCACTTGCTTTTCTTCGCTGGCATCACATTAGGGCGCGAACAGTGGAAAAAATTTCGCAATAAGAGCAGCACTAATTTCACTGAACCCACAATCAATTGGTGGTTTATTCGCTACAGCCTGCCAATAATGCTAGTCCCCCAAATTATTGGCGTTATTGGGCTATTAATTCTGCCGATCGATCTAATGAATATTATTATTTTTGCGCTCATAGCTACTTATGGAATTACTTATATTACCGATCGAAAAATGCTTAGCAACAACGCGTATATGGATGTTATTTTTCTTGCTATAGGCGCCTATATCAGCGGTATATCACTTGTAGGAGGACCTCTAATAATTGCTGTGGCCCTGCGCTACATCAAGCCTCACGAATATAGATCCACATTATTTGTGATTTGGTTTTTTTTGGTAAGCATTAAGATGGCAGCCTTTGCCAGTGCCGGCGTAAACTTGCAGTTTTACGCTGCTCTGTTACTTCTTCCCTTTGTCAGTGTTGGCCATTACCTAGGTCTGAAATTTCATCAACGACTCATTGAACAGAGTGATCGAGGTTTTTATCGAACTATTGGCTGGATTCTTTTAGTCACAAGTTGTGTAGGTATAGGGCAAAATTTATAGGACTGGCTTTTACTCACTTAAGGATCAACCCTAGACGTGAGTCTTTAGTCATTATGAAACACTGTTGTTTTCTGCAATGGATCTCTTTCAGACCTAAAATTATTGGCTGAATCGTCATTATCAACATAGCCAAAGGAGAGACCCATAAGCAACTTATTGCGGCTATCCAAACCTAATTCCCCTCGAACTAAGTCAGGAAAACAGCTGACTGAGGTCTGCGGACAGGAACCAAGCCCCGCATTAGTCATAGCGAGCATAAGGGTTTGCGCATACATACCTGCATCACCCACAAGGCGGGTTAATTCAGGAAATTCATCGGTGACAAATATAAATGCTATATGCGGTGCATCAAAGAACTCAAAATTACGCATCCATGACCAAGCTCTTTTCTCTGGATTATCACGGGTTACACCCTGATGCTCCCAAAGACCAAGGGCAGAACAGATTTGACGTTGTTTAAAATCTCCAGTGAACTTTCCCTGCCAGGGGAAATCTGGGTTACCTAAACTGTCTGTGGCTGCCTTTTGTTTCATCTTTTCGCGCATACGGTCGCAGGCGGCACCAGACAGGACATGCACATGCCAAGGCTGAACATTACAATTTGAAGGTGCCCAAGAGGCCAATTCAAAAATCTCAACAAGTGTAGCTTCATCGACCTGCCGGGGTAAGAAACCCCGATAAGAGTGTCGAGCCCTCACTACGTCTGCAAAATTCATTACCCTGTCTCCCATAAAAAATACTTCTGACCACAGATCGCGCCACAGTAACAGAGTAAAAGAAAATACTCGGTTAAAGAAGGCCCCCCTTAGAAAGGGGGCGTTAGACAGGGGCAAAAGAAATAAAGTTTAAGGCTACTTATTTTCAAAATAGCTGTTGGGCATAGCCATCAGGGAACTCAAACTAGCAGAAATAGCTGCTGCATGAACCTGGGCCTGAGGCAACATTCGCTCAAAGAAAAATTCTGCCGTGTGTAACTTTTCACTGTACAGAGTACTATCACCCTCACCTGCGGCCAGTTTCTTCTCTGCTGCCGCAGACATCATGCCCCACATAAAGGCCATAAACGCATAGCCAGAGAACATAAGAAAATCAACCGAGCCCGCACCCACTGCATCTGGTTGACGCTTGGCTTGCAATGCTAAACGAAAGCCTAAATAACGCCACTTAATAGCCAGTTTAGCAATTGCCCAAGCCTGCTTGCGCATCACTTTACTTTTCCAAGGCTTTAATAAATGTTGACGAGAAAAACTAAGCATCTCAGCACTGAAAATTTTCAGCTGTTTGAACTTATCTAACAATGTCTTGCGCCCAACAAGATCCAGCGCCTGTATACCTGTCGTTCCCTCGTACAGAGTAGCAATGCGACTGTCTCGCAATATCTGCTCCATACCCCACTCTTGAATATAACCATGACCACCAAATACCTGAACACCATAGTCTGCAGCAATTACTCCTTGCTCTGTGATAAATCCTTTCAATATAGGTGTGCAGAAACCGAGGCGCTCTTCACCGTAGGTTTTAAGTTCTTCTGTCTCGCCACGGGTGTACAGATCAGCAAATTGGCTGGCATAGGTGACCATTGCCCTTCCACCCTCAGCAATAGCACGTTGCGTCAGCAACATTCTGCGTACATCTGGATGGTGGATAATTGGGTCTGCAGGGCCCTCAGGATTTTTTACTCCACTCAGAGAGCGCATGGCTAAACGCTCAAGGGCGTAGGCAGATGCGCCCTGATAGGATCGCTCGGCCGCCGCTGAGCCCTGACTGGCAGTACCAATACGAGCGACATTCATGTAAGTGAACATAGCATTCAATCCATCGTGGGGTTCACCAATCAAGAAACCAGTGGCATTGTCAAAATTGAGTACTGCCGTGGCATTACCATGAATACCCATTTTATGCTCTATAGAACCGCATCGAACGCCATTGCGTTCGCCCACTGAACCATCTTCGGCAGGAAGATACTTGGGGATAATAAATAGCGAAATACCCTTCGTGCCCTTCGGGGCATCAGGTAATTTGGCCAATACAATATGAACAATATTTTCGGTTAGGTCATGCTCACCAGCACTGATAAATATTTTCGTACCGTTAACACTGTAACTACCATCAGCATTAGGCACGGCTTTGGTCTTCATTTGCCCAAGGTCAGTTCCACAGTGTGGCTCAGTCAGGCACATGGTACCGCTCCAAACACCACTGATCAGTTTTGTCAGATAAGCTTGCTTTTGTTCCTCAGTACCGTGGTCCTCAAGGGTTGCTACCGCCCCCTCGCTAAGACCCGGATACATTGCCCATGCCCAGTTAGCGGTCGTTAGCATTTCGTTTAATGCAGAACTTATAGACGAAGGTAACCCCTGACCTCCCATATCTACGCTACCAGACAAAGAGGTCCATCCTGACTCAATAAACGTTTGGTAGGCCTCCTTAAAGCCCTTAGGGGTAGTGACTACACCATCATTCCATTGGCAGCCACTGTCTCCCGGCTGGTATAGGGGAGCTAATTCATTTTCACAAAATTTAGCTGCTTCAGTAAAAATCGCTTCCAGCATATCTGGCGTTGCCTGATCACCACCCTCGATACGTTGATAATTGTCTTGAAAATTGAACACGTCATTGAAGAGAAAAAGATAGTCATTGACTGGCACTTTAAAATTGGGCATAACTTTTCATCCTATAAAATTGAACCCTGCAGGTGCATATCGCTACCCGAACCGCTGAATAAATAAAAATCTTGCACTCTACCCTGTTTCTCAGAGCAAAAACGAACAGAAGAAGGGAGAAACACAGGCTTATGAAAACTAGTATTTACTTTGTAGCCTGCATCGGGCAAATCCTTTTCAAGGGCAGCTAAACATCGAGCCTTGCTCCACATGCCATGAGCTATAGCTCGCTTGAAACCTAACAGCTTTGCGGTCATATCAGTTAAATGGATTGGATTGTAATCTCCTGAAACTCGAGCATAACGGCGCCCTGAATCTGCTGGTAGTTGCCATTCCTGAATTTCTCCTGTTGGCTTAATTGGCTCCTGTGTTTGTCGCTTAATTTCTGTTTTGCAACGGTGCAAGAATGTCGATCTAGCGCGCCATACAGTTTGACCCTCAGACTGAGCCAAAGTATCTATATTCCATTCCAAGCCTCTTGAGGTTAGCTCACTGGCACCTACAGCTGCAGTAATACTTATGGGGCTAGTGATCTCAAAGGCATGTTCAACCGTTATCTGATTTCGCAAATGAACCAGTCCCATAGGGCGTAAGGGAAAGCTTTTGTCCAATAAAAGCCTAATGAAAAGGGGAAACGCAACCACAAAAAGGTACGTCGCAGGTATTTGCTGAGATTGAAAACCGCATATTTCACGATAACGCTGCAGATTTTCACTATTTAAGTAGAATGGCGCAACGCTAATATTCAAGCATGGTAAGTCATCTCCAACCCTATAGGAGCCTGACTTGAGTGCGGTTCTACCCAACAATAGAGGCAGATTAGGTAGTCGACTGATATGTATTGATACTGGCGCGTGAGGTTTGGACCCCAAGCCTTGGTAATTGTCTTCCATAGTGTGGATTTTCATTGCTCAGCTATAGATCTGCATTGGCATAGAAAAAATACATTTTGTCATTTGGGTCAATTGTGTATGATGGCATTTTAATTGCAAATTTAAGAACATGGCAGACTTAACTGATTCGGGAACACTTGTGCGACTGGCCTACAACGGATTGCGCAATCTTAATGTAGATGCAGATGAGGTGTTGCGCAGATCTGGTTTAGATCCCGAAAAATTGTACCAACCTAACCTGCGCACCAAGTTTTCAGCTCAACCGAAATTTTGGAACGCTGCCGTAGAGCTGTCTGGAGACCCCTGTATTGGTTTGCATTTGGGGGAAAAAATGCCCGTTTACAAAGGGCAAATTCTGGAATACCTTCTACTGAGTAGTGAGACCTTTGGCGAAGGGCTCAAGCGAGTGCTTAATTATCAACGGCTAATCAGTGATGCCATGCACGGCGATCTCACCGAGTCTCCACAAGCCTGCCTGACCAACTATTTTTCTGGTCAGCAGTATGTCACACCGCATCTAGCCGAGGCCCTTGTAGTGAGCCTAATACGTTTTTTACAATCAGTGACAGAAAGCAAATTTAAACCAGACAAAATTGTCTTTACTCACTCAGCCAACACGCATATCGCTGAGTATCAAAGAATTTTCCAATGCGATGTAGCATTTAATGCCAAGGCATTTAAATTATTTTTTCCCAATGCAATGTTGCACTATAGATCTTTATATGCAGAACCTGAACTCCTCAACATGCATCTGCAGAGCGCT
>CAXEWB010000073.1:0-4178 GCA_963999835.1 uncultured Cellvibrionales bacterium
TATTGCCAGGAGCAGATTCGGGTATCATCAACCTAACTAATAGTCGCGCAATGGAGGCATTGCCATCGGGGAAACGATGCACTGCCGGTTCAGAACCACTAGTTTTCTTCAAACCAGCGGCATAAAAACCAGGCAAACCAGAGTATTTAAGTGATACGTTGGCGTCGGCGGCTTCAATGCCTAGCCCACAGTCAACAACAAGATCTTGCAATACGGCAAACACCTCTGGCTCGGTGATATTGAGATGGCGTGTTAAAAACTCACGGTAACTAATACTTGCGAGGTACTCTGTTTTGTCCTCTGGCTTGATATGAGGTATTTGATCATCAGTTACTGTCATTAGATGCAAAAACTCTTTTTTTGCGGCCTCTGAGATGGGCAATTTTGCAACAGACTCTTCAATAGTTAGGGCGGTTTTTGCGAAGGGAATACTGCCAAAAAGGGAGGTGGGCATTGGGACGGTAACAGCCTGTTTCCATTTCTCTTTTTTGAAATGTAAGCCAGTCACAAGACCATGTCGCTTGTAGAAATCCTCATCAAAACCGCCGCGTACACGATCAAAGTCAACCCCTATATCTTTCATCAGTCCTTTGACAATAGAACTGTATGAGGAAGGTTGAACAAGGTAAGCGCTACCCCCGTAGCCAATAAATGTCCGATCACCTAGCTTGAATTCATTGCGTTTGGCATGGCCGCCAAAGTCATCGTGATTTTCAAGAATTAAGATGCGCGCATTGGGCTTTTGTTTACGGTAAAAGTACGCTGCGGACAGACCGCTAAGACCGCCACCGACAATAATCAGATCATACAGCTCTGAATCAGCTTGGCTTTCATGACCCCAGTTCTTTTTGCCATGACGTGCCAGTTGATGAATAACTTCAAAAGATCCTGGATGGTTGCCGCGCATGCCATTGCGCATGGGTGGATAGTTTTCATTATAGGTTGTTGGCAAAACACTATCAGAGGGAGCCATAAGCTGTGTGGCGAGGGCATGACCAGCAGGTAGGCTTGCTGCGGTTAAGGCGCTCGCACCCATTAGGCCAAAACCCTGCAGGATATCCCTACGTTTTATTGGGCGATCCATGCCAAGTTTGCGGTCTTTTGAATTCATGTCAATCAGCCCCCTTGCTTTACTGGCATAGGCAAAATTGACCCTAGCATATTTTTTCGCGCTGTGTCTTCTCAATGCCTAAGAGGTTTGTTGTTAGTCATATTTACGTTGTAACAGTGATCAAGCAGGTCTATCCAGTATTCTATTTAAACGCATAATTTCCCCCTCTTGTAGTAATGCATCAATGCAATTATTCAATATTGTTTTAAACTGCGTATCTGTTTAGGCTTTGATGTTGGTGAGTATTAGTTTCTAGACTTCGTTGCACTTTGCTTTTGGCATCATAAAATTACTCTGGGAGTTAATTAATGTTAAACAAATATCTGATTGTTGTTTTAAGTGCTCTTGTGGTTTCCTGCGGTGGTGGAGGCGGATCCTCAAATATATCTTCGCCTGATAATGTTGTTGAGACTGCTCCCAAAATAACGCAATTTTCCTTTCTGAAAGTTAACAACCCAAGCTTATCTGATGATATTGATTTAACTCTTGAAGAGAATGCAATAACGGGTAGGGTTGAAGCTGGCGCAGGTGTTGATAATCTTATTGCAACGATTGTCCATGATGGTGCTGAGATTACTGTTGAGGGCGTCACACAGACAGACGGTATAACCAGTAATGATTTTACCCATCCGCTGACTTATACCCTAACCACGGCATCTGGTTTGCAGACAACTTACACTGTTGATATCACCCAGTTTACAGGTTTGCCAATAATCTATTTAACAACCAACAACGATGCTGCCATAGAGAGAGAAGATTATGTTGAGGGCAGAATCTCGGTGGATGGGTGGCGTGATTATCCTAGTTTGGATGAAATGGATATGAAAATCCGTGGGCGCGGAAATTCCACTTGGCATTTACATCCAAAAAAACCCTACCAGATGAAGTTGGATGATAAGAAAGAGTTTTTGGGCATGCCCAATCATAAAAAATGGCTATTTCTTGCCGAATACTCAGACAAATCACTACTGCGCAATACCATTGTTTTTGAGATGGGCTATATCAGTCATCTAGATTGGACGCCAGCCAGCACATTTGCTGAGGTATTTCTCAATGGGGAATACAACGGGGTCTACAATATCACTCAGAAAGTCGAGGAGGATAGCACCCGCGTTGATTTGGGAGATGATGGCTATCTGTTGGAGATTGATAATATTGACAGAATAGATACTGACGACGTGTATATCACTACAGATCAGTTTGACATTATCAATATTAAAGAGCCAGATTTAGCGTGGAATGACGCCAAATATGCTTACATCGACAATTTGATTACCCAATTTGAGTTAAATTTGTTTGGTGGTAATTTTGCCGACCCAGTAGATGGCTATGCTAAATATATTGATATAGACAGTTTTATTGATTGGTTTTTGATCAATGAAATAGTTAAGAATCAGGATTCTATGTCTTTTTCCAGTATTTATCTCAATGTTATACCGGGTGAAAAGATTAAGATGGGACCTCTTTGGGATTTTGATTTAGGGTTTGGTAATGTAGATTATTCAGATGCCACCTATACGGAGGGCTTCTGGGTACGCTGGAATCCTTGGATAGAAAGATTATTACAAGACCCAGCGTTTGCTGACAAAGTAAGAACTAGATTTGCCTACTTTAGAGATAATGAAGGTCATATACTGGACAAAATTGACCAATATGCAGAGAAACTAAAGTGGTCCCAGCAAGAAAATAATGATAAGTGGGAGCTGTTCGGCGAGTACGTATGGCCCAACCCAGTTTATTTTGATAGCCATGCAGAGGAAGTGGCTCATCTAAAAAGTTGGTATCAGGCCAGAATGGATTGGTTAGAAACAGCGCTTAATGGGCTGTAAATCCATAAGCTGTAAATATGTGCACTAGGGTAAATTATAGTCTTTAGGTTGATTCGCCCTGTGCGTTGGCCTTTCGGCGCGCTTTTTTCTCCGCCCGTCTGCGATCAGTATCTTGCTGGGCGGCACTGCCGATATGTGATTCGCCGCGGGCTTTAGCCAGTTTTACCTGCTTTTGTCGTTGCGCAAAGCGTTGTTTTTGCTCTTCGTTGACCTTGCCATAGCAATGCAAACAAGAAATACCCTCTTGATAGCTATCTAGGATTTTTTCATGTTCGGTAATAGGCATACGGCAGGCATGACATTCGTCAAAAGAACCAGCCTGCAGACTGTGGTTAACGGTGACACGGTTATCGAACACAAAGCATTCACCCTGCCATAGGGATTACTCTTCGGGAACTTCCTCTAAATATTTTAGAATACCGCCCTTGAGATGATAGACCTCATCAAAGCCCTGTTCTTTAAGATAGGCGGTCGATTTTTCACAGCGAATACCGCCGGTGCAAAACATGGCAATTTTTCTACCGATCGAGTTCGTGATTTTTTTCATCCAGTTGTCGAGTTCTCTCCTGGACTAGGCGCTCCAGATTAGCGTTGGTTTCGACAATTTGTCGGTGCTGGTCATCAATCACATTGAGGTGAGCATTGAACGCATCTACCAATACACCGAATTCATCATCTGAGTGTACCGCTGGCATGGGAATGCGCTGCCATGGGTCGCCGCTCTGCAGGCGTTCGCTGGTCAGGCGTAGGATTTTGGTAATGCTGAAGTAAAACACCGCAATCAGCGAGATTGCGAGAATAAAGTTGCGCACAATGCCCGAAAAACCATTATCGAGCGCTGAACAAAAGTATCAGCTGTGATAGCGGGGTCAACGGTGATAGAGAGCTGGCTGATCAGCGATTGATCCACTGTATAGTCTATCAAGTCCTGTTTGGTATGCTGAACTTCGCCAAACAACCAGCGGGACAGCTGACTGGTATGGTTGGTTATCTCGTTGTCTGCGTAGCCCAGAATGCTGCCGAAATTGTCCGTTATTTTGGCTTCGACGATGGGTTGGTTGCTCACCAGTCCCTAGGTAATTTGAGCGGCGCTACTTTCGTCCAGATTATAGGCTGCGTGAAACGCTGCTCGGTGGGCTGTTGTTGACTGAAATAATCCAGACCGATTTGTACGCTGCTGAGCACTATACCAATAATAAAGGCGACAATGACGCTAGACTTTGCCTGTTTGTAGGAGA